>JBJESI010000187.1:0-7052 GCA_051882715.1 Oscillospiraceae bacterium | reverse complement strand
CAAGCGGCGCTCGGAGTACCGCCGTACACCTATCGCACCGCTTTCCTCGACTGCGTGGCTTTCTCGCAGCCTGTATGCCGTCACGGCATGATTACTTACGGATACCGAGCTTTGCGATGATTGCACGGTAACGTTCAATGTCAACCTTCTGCAAGTAGTTAAGAAGGTTTCTTCTGCGTCCTACCATCTTGAGAAGTCCTCTTCTTGAGTGGTGATCGTGCTTATGCTCCTTAAGATGCTCTGTGAGATCGTTAATTCTTCTTGTGAGAATAGCAATCTGTACCTCGGGAGAACCTGTATCGTTCTCGCTGAGACGGTTTTCTTCGATAATCTGTGTTTTTTCTTCTTTGCGTAACATTTTTACACCTCATTAAAAATTATTTCCGTAATCCCAGTCACGGGAAAAGGCGTTTCCTTGATTTCAAGGCATACTCCGCATGCCGGGAAAAGGTTCGCTGTCTGCACAGCACGAATCATTATATCACAGCAAAAAAAATTTGTAAAGTCCTTTTTGAAATTTTTTCATTTTGCGAAAGCTTCATGTTTATATCAAAAATTTCCTTTACATCGGGACGATTTTGATTTATAATTAGTATGTTTAATTTAAAACAAGGGGCTTGCCCCAGTTTTAGGCATTAGGGAGTATTTTATGACCGGTTTACTTACAAGACTTTTTATAAAAAACAGCAAGGACTATTCAAATCCTGCCGTAAGAGCCGCCTACGGCAAGCTTACGGGCATTGTGGGAATTATATGCAACCTGCTTTTATTTGCGGGAAAATTCACCGTCGGAGCAATTTCGGGAAGCGTTTCCGTTTCGGCTGACGCAGTAAACAATCTTTCCGACGCCTCCTCGAGCATCATAAGCCTGCTGGGCTTTAAGATGGCGTCAAAGCCTGCGGACGACGACCACCCCTACGGGCACGCGCGTTACGAATACCTTTCGGGGCTTATCGTTTCCATTCTCGTTTTGCTTATCGGAATCGAGCTGTTAAAAAGCAGCGTTGAAAAGCTTTTAAATCCTCAGCCCGTGGAATTCAGCTGGATTACCGTTGCCGTCCTTGTTGCCTCAATCGCAGTAAAGCTGTGGATGGCGATTTTCAACAGAAGCATCGGCAAAAAGATTAACTCAAACACCCTTATCGCAACCTTTGCAGACAGCAGAAACGATGTAATATCCACCTCCGCAGTTTTGATTGCGGCTTTGATTTCTCATTATACAAGTCTTGAGCTGGACGGCTGGATGGGCTTGCTTGTTGCGGCGTTCATTCTTTACAGCGGCTTCGGGCTGGTTAAGGAAACCCTTGACCCTCTCCTCGGCTCCGCTCCTGACGCAGAGCTTGTGGAGCATATCGAAAGCAAGGCTCTCTCATACGAAGGCGTTCTCGGAATACACGACCTCATGGTGCACGACTACGGCCCGGGCAGACAGTTCGCAAGCATTCACATCGAGGTTGACTGCAACGCCGATGTTATGGAGGCTCACGACATGATTGACAATATCGAAAAGGATTTTTTAAGCGAGGGGCTTCATGTCACGGTGCATTACGACCCGGTCGTAACCGACGACGAGGAGCTTAACAGCTTCAAGGCTTGGCTCCGCTCCTCCATAAAAGAAATTGACGAAGATCTTGATATTCACGATGTCAGAATGGTCAAAGGTCCCACCCACACAAACGTCATTTTCGACTGCGTGGTGCCCGGAAAGCTTAAAATGACGCAAGCCGAGCTGAAAGCGGCTGTCGAAGCTCTTGTGGCGGAAAAATATCCGTATTTGTGCGTAATATGCTTTGAAAACGCATACGCTAAGGTTCCAAAGGAGAAGCAGTGATATTTTTCTTGTAAACAGCAAAAAAAGATGGTATAATCAGAAGAAAAAGCAATTCATTAAAGAGGGTTAATAATATGAGCGAAAAATTTTATATCACAACCGCTATTGCCTACACTTCAAAAAAGCCTCACATAGGCAACAGCTATGAAATCGTTCTTACGGACGCAATCGCAAGATACAAGCGCCTTCAGGGCTACGATGTTTTCTTTCTTACCGGAACGGATGAGCACGGTCAGAAAATTGAGGAATACGCAAAAAGAGATAACTGCACCTGCAAGCAGTATGTAGACAAGGTTGCGGGAGAAATCAGGGAGATATGCGACCTTCTCAACACAACCTACGATAAATTCATAAGAACAACCGACGATTATCATGAAAAAACCGTGCAGAAAATTTTCAGAAAGCTCTATGAGCAAGGAGATATTTACAAGAGCGAATACGAGGGACTTTACTGCACTCCCTGCGAAAGCTTCTGGACTCAGAGCCAGCTTGTTGACGGCAAATGCCCCGACTGCGGCAGAGAGGTTTCTCCCGCAAAGGAGGAGGCTTACTTCCTCAGGCTTTCAAAATATCAGAAGCAGCTCGAAGAATATATCGAAAGCAACGACAATTTTATTTTCCCCGAACAGCGCAAAAAGGAAATGCTCAACAACTTCATAAAGCCCGGCCTTCAGGATTTGTGCGTTTCCCGCTCGTCGTTTAAATGGGGCATACCCGTCGATTTCGACGAAGGGCATGTAATCTACGTTTGGATTGACGCTCTTTCAAACTATATCACCGCCTTGGGCTACGACCCCGACGGTTCCTCCGAGCAGTATAAAAAATACTGGCCCGCAGATGTGCACATTATCGGCAAGGACATTGTCAGATTCCATACAATTTACTGGCCCATTATGCTTATGGCTCTGGGCGAGCCTCTGCCCAAGCAGGTGTTCGGCCATCCGTGGCTCCTTTTCGGAGAGGATAAAATGTCCAAATCCCGCGGAAATGTTATCTATGCGGATTATCTCGTTGACAAATTCGGCGTTGACGCGGTAAGATACTATCTCCTTTCTGAGATGCCCTACACCTCGGACGGCTCAATAACCTATGATACCATTATCGAAAGATACAATTCCGACCTTGCCAATACAATCGGAAACCTTGTTAACCGTACCGTTGCAATGCAGAACAAGTATTTCGGCGGCGTTATCGCCGAGCCCTGCGAAAAGGGCGACTTCGACAGCGAGCTTAGAGAATTTGCGCTTTCCACCGTTGCCGAGGTTGACAGGCTCTTTGCAAGCTACCGTGTAAGCGACGCTCTCGAAGCCATTTTAAATCTTGCAAGAAGAAGCAACAAGTATATCGACGAAACCATGCCCTGGATTCTCGCAAAGGACGAGGCAAGCAAGGCAAGACTCGGCACGGTTTTGTATAATCTTTTGGAGAGCATCAGGTTTATCGCAGTTTTGATTTCTCCTTTCATGCCCGAAACCTCGGAGAAAATTCTCGGTCAGATTAACACGGATATCAAGTCCTACGACAGCCTTTCCTCCTTCGGCGCATTAAAACCCGGAGCAAAGGTCAATGAAGCCGTTCCTCTGTTTTCAAGAATCGACGCAGAAAAAATGCTTGAGCAAATCAAAGCCGAAACAGCTCCTGCACCGGAGCAGAATAAGCCCGAAGCCGAGGAGCTTCCCCAAATCGGCATAGAGGATTTCGCAAAGGTCGAGCTTCGTGTGGCAAGGGTTAAGTCCTGCGAGCCTGTCAAGAAATCGAAAAAGCTTTTAAAGCTTATGCTCGATGACGGAAGCGGCACGGATAGGCAGGTGCTTTCGGGAATTTCCCAGTGGTATGCTCCCGAGGACCTTATCGGCAAAAAGGTGGTTATTGTAGCTAACCTGAAGCCCGCCAAGCTCTGCGGAGAAATGAGCAACGGAATGATTCTTGCCGCAGATTCGGGAGACGAGGCGAAGGTCATCTTTATAGACGACAGCATTCCCGAGGGAAGCAAGATAAGATAATGAAATATACAAATATTTTCGACTCCCACGCCCACTATGACGACGAGCGCTTCGACTGCGACAGGGACGAGGTCATCAAAGCCCTTGCGGAAAAAGGCGTTACGGGAGTAATAAACATAGGCTGTAATCTTGAGCGCTCCGAGCAGAGCATAGAGCTTGCAGAGAAATACCCCATGCTTTACGCATCGGTGGGAGTTCACCCGGAGGACGCCGAAAATCTGCCCGAGGATTATTTGCTGCGGCTTGAAGAGCTTGCATGCCATGAAAAAGCGATCGCCATCGGCGAAATCGGTCTTGACTACCATTACGAAGGGTACAGCGTCGAGGCGCAAAAGAAAGTGTTCAGAGAACAGCTTGCCCTTGCAAAGCGGCTCGATATGCCCGTCATAATCCACAGCCGTGACTCGGCTATGGATACGCTTGAAATCCTGCGTGAATTTAAGCCGAGGGGCGTTGTTCATTGCTTTTCGGGCTCTGAGGAAACCGCAAGAGAAATCCTGTCCCTTGGAATGTATATCAGCTTCACGGGAGTGCTCACCTTTAAAAACGCAAAGCGTGCGGCGGCGGCGTGCAGTGCCGTCCCCGAAGACAGACTGTTGCTTGAAACAGACTCGCCATATATGGCTCCCGAGCCTGTGAGGGGAACAAGATGCGATTCCTCGCTTATTCCCTACATTGCCGAAAAGGTGGCGGAGCTCAGAGGCTCCGACGCTCAGTCGGTAATCGACAAATGCACCGAGAACACAAAAAGACTCTTTGCCATAAAATAAACTACGAGAAGGCGTAATAATTATGATGTATCTGCTGATTGCAATTATTGCGGCGCTTGCCGTGCTTTTTGCGGTTTGCTTTGTCAGAGCTGTCCGCATAAAGGGCGAGCATCACGATATTTTACAGGCAGACCTTGAAAAAGCGGGAGTTTCTCCCGAAAAATGCGCCGCAGACCTTTCGGAAATGATTAAAATTCCCACGGTCAGCCTTATCGGCGTTAAGGACAACACGCAGATTTACAAAATGCACCGCCGCTTGGAGGAGCTTTTTCCTCTGATACATAAAAATCTTGAAAAAACCGACATCGACGGCGCTTTGCTGTTCAGGTGGAAGGGCAAAAACAGCAGCTTAAACCCAATTCTTCTTATGTCGCATATGGACGTGGTCGAGGCGCTGGGAAGCTGGAAATACCCCGCCTTTTCGGGAACGGTCGCCGACGGGAAAATTTACGGCAGAGGCGCTATCGACACAAAGGGCGCTCTTTGCGCTATTCTCGAAGGAGTCGAATACCTCCTTGCCGAGGGCTTTGTCCCCGAACGAGACATTTACATCGCCTCCTCCAACAACGAGGAAATTACCGGCGACGGCGCAGTTAAAACCGTAGAATACCTCTATGAAAAAGGCATACGCCTTGACCTTGTTATGGACGAGGGCGGAGCGGTTATGACAGGCGGAGCAAACATGATGGACTGCGGCTGCGCCATGGTCGGCATCTTTGAAAAAGGCAGGGCGAATATCCGCTTTACAGCCCGCTCCCACGGAGGACACGCAAGCGTGCCCTTCAAGGACTCGCCGTTTTCAAGACTCTCAAAGCTTATTTACAGGCTTGAAACAAAATCTCCGTTTAAAAAGAAGCTTACAAAGCCCGTTCGGGAAATGTTTCACGCAATGGCGCCGTATATGGCGTTTAAATACCGCTTTTTGTATGTAAACACATGGCTTTTCGGTCCGCTTCTTGCAAAAATCATGGGTAAAATGGGCGGAAAGCCAAATGCGCTGGTTTCCACCACCTGCGTGTTCACAATGGCAAGCGGAAGTCACGGGGCAAATATAATTCCTCAGGAAGCAAGCGTTACCGCAAATTTTCGGTTTATGATTCACGAAAATCTTACCGAGTCCTTTAAAAAAATAGGAAAAGCCGCAAAAAAACTGCGGCTTGAGGTGGAAATGCTTGCAGGCTACGATTGCTGTAAGCCCGCCGACAAAAAATGCTATGCCTATAATTACGTAAACAGCAGTATCCGCAAAAATTTCGGCGAAATCCCCGTTATACCGTATGTTATGCTTGCGGGTACGGACGCACGGCACTACACGAAAATATGCGACTGCGTTTTGCGCTTTGTACCTATAATTATGACCAATGAGCAATTTGCCTCTGCTCATGCCCTTGACGAAAACATTTCCGTCTCGTCTTTGGCAAGAGCCGCGGCATTTTATAAAGACTTTATCAAAAATTATGACAAAGGAGAAATTTAATAATGAAAACAGGCACAAGATACGGAACAACCGTCACCTTGGCAATTCTCACGGCAGTTTCACTGGTACTCTCTTTCTTCGCACTTACAGACCAAATCGAAATGTCAAAGGAGCCGCTTAAAATTGAGAGCATCAATGCGGAAAGCTTTAAGGAAAAAGAAATCGTTACGGATTGGAATTATGCGGTAATGGACTGCTACGGCGAAACCTACCGAGAAGGCGATGACGGCAGAAAAGAGGATCTCGTAAACTACTATCTCATTCCCGTGGGCGAGGTCGAATATGCAACGATAATGGTTTCGGGAGCCGAAAATATCGCAAATTATGACGCTCTTATGGCGGACACCCAAAAGGTTATTATGGGCGAAGCCGATGAAATTACCGCCTCTCCCATTTGGATTGACGGAAAAATCACAAAAATCGACAGCGAAATGAAAGAATATCTTTATCAGTGGTGTGAGGAAACAAACTATTTCGGCACTGACGACAGGACTGAGATTGATAAATTTGTCCTCTCCGACTATGCGATTTCTCCCTTGAACAGAACCAAAAATCTGATGCTTTTAGCTACGTTTATCGGTCTGTTTGTTCTGCTGGGCGCGGCAACCGTTATAAGCTTCTTTATTACAAGGAATAAAATCAAAAAAGAAGAAATGCTTGCAGGAGCAAATATGCCGCAGGGCGGAGCTTTCTACCCGACGGAAAACGTTCCCGCACAGCAATTTACTTCAGAGCCTCAGCCACAGCAAATGCCCGAATTTCAGCCGGACAGCAGTAATACAGCCGCTCAGACAGAGGAAACCAAAACCCTTCTTGACGGCGAAGAGATTGACAACTGATTTCTAAGCATAAAGCAAATGCAGCAGATAAAAAATCTGCTGCATTTTTTCTTTTAATTCATTCCTTAGGCATTAGGGAGTCGAACACAATCGGTTTTTAGCGGCATATTTACGCCTATTCATCGTCAAAAT
>JBJESI010000186.1:0-1657 GCA_051882715.1 Oscillospiraceae bacterium | reverse complement strand
TGCTCCCAAAGCAGGCGCGCTACCAACTGCGCTACACCCCGATAAATCTTTTTAACACGAGTTTTATTTTAACATATTTTTTCGTTTTGTCAAGGTTTTTATTGATTTTAGGGAGTCTTTGGGGTATAATTTCAATAAAGTCTGCGCTTTTTAGCAGTTCGCTTTTCAGCGTATGCAAAAAGCCAAAAACGGAATAACTTTTAGGAGAATTTATGAACACCACTGAAATATTAAAAAAGCTCACAGCCGAATACGGCGGTTCGGGCGACGAGCTCTCCCCGTCTCAGACCGCCGCCGAGCTTCTCAAAGAGTTTACCGACGATATAACCTATGACAATCTCGGAAGCGTTATCGCCCATATCGGGGAGCGCTGCGATAATAAGCCAACGGTTCTTCTCGACGCTCATATTGACGAAATTTCAATGATTGTTACCCACATTACGGACGACGGTTTCCTGAAGGTCGGAGCATGCGGAGGAATTGACGCACATATACTTCCCGCTCAGCAGGCGGTTATCTTCGGTAAAGAAAGGCTTTTCGGAATTGTTGCGACAAAGCCTCCCCACCTTGCAAAAGGCGACGACGCAAAAAAGGTAATGAAGGTCACGGACATATCAATCGACACGGGACTTTCGGGAGATGAAGCAAAAGAGCTTATATCTCTCGGAGACAGAGTTTATATATGCTCTTCCCCTGCCGAGCTTTGCGGGGGAAAATTCACTTCAAGGGCAATAGACGACCGTGCGGGAGTAACGGCGATTTTGTATGCTCTTGAGCTTTTGTCGAAAGAAAAAGAGCTGCCCGTAAACCTTACGGTTTCGTTTTCCTCTCAGGAAGAGGTCGGAACGCGGGGCGCAAAGGCCGCAGGATTTATTACCGAGCCCGACTGTGCAATAGCGGTGGACGTAAGCTTTGCACACACCTCCGACGCTGATGAAATACAGTGCGGAAAGCTCGGCAAGGGCGTAATGATAGGCGTTTCCCCCACTCTTGACAAAGAGATGAGCAGGACTCTCACCGACTGCGCCGAAAAAGCGGGTATCCCCTATCAAATCGAGGTTATGGCAGGGACAACAGGCACAAACGCAGACGCCATATCGGTTTCGGGAAAGGGAGTCAGAGCCTGCACTCTTTCCATACCGATAAGATATATGCACACGCCCGTTGAGGTTGCAAAGATAAGCGACATTGAAGCGACCGGCAGATTGATTTATCAGTATATTAAGGAGTTTCATTATGCTTGAATATATAAAAAAGCTGTCCGAATTAAACGGCACATCGGGAGATGAAGCCGAGGTTGCGGAGTACATTGCAAGTGAAATCAAGGACTGTGCAGATATAAGCTTCGACGCCTTGGGCAATCTTATCGCCTTTAAAAAAGGAAAAAATCCCGCCTCAAAAAAGCTTATGATATGCGCCCATATGGACGAGGTGGGGCTGATTGTAACAGTCTTTAACTCCGACGGGCGGCTTGCCTTTGACTGCGTGGGCGGAATAATTCCGTCTGTAATCATAGGCAGACAGGTGCTTGTCGGAAAGAAAAAAATTCCCGGAGTTATCGGAACAAAAGCCGTTCACCAGCAGTCCTCCGACGAAAAGGAAAACATTTTCCCTGTTGACAAGCTGTTTATAGACATCGGGGCAGACTCCCCCGACG
>JBJESI010000185.1:0-7141 GCA_051882715.1 Oscillospiraceae bacterium | reverse complement strand
CTTGCCGACGATATTGCTCTTAATCTTGCCGCCGCAGGCGTAAGAATTGAAGCGCCTATTCCTAACAAGCCCGCCGTGGGAATAGAGGTTCCCAATAAATCGGTGGACATGGTTACTTTAAGAGAAATTATCGACAGCAAGGAATTTGCCGACGCAAAGAGCAAGCTTTCCGTTGCTTTCGGCCGTGACATTGCGGGAAATGTGGTAGTGGGCGACCTGTCCAAGATGCCGCATTTGCTGATTGCAGGCGCAACGGGCTCAGGTAAATCGGTTTGCATAAACTCTATCATTATGAGCCTAATTTACAAGTCAACCCCCGACGAGGTCAAAATAATTCTCATAGACCCCAAGGTTGTTGAGCTTTCGGTTTACAACGGTATTCCGCACCTGCTTATACCTGTTGTTACGGACCCGAGAAAGGCGGCAGGCGCTCTTTCATGGGCGGTTACTCAGATGCTTTCAAGGTACAAGCTTTTCGCAGACAATAACGTCCGTGACCTGAAGGGATATAACGAGGTTGCAAAATACAACGACGAGCTTGAGGTTCTGCCGCAAATCGTAATCGTTATTGACGAGCTTGCGGACCTTATGATGGCGGCTCCCAACGAGGTTGAGGACTCAATATGCCGTCTTGCGCAGATGGCGCGCGCCGCAGGTATGTACCTTGTTATCGCCACCCAGCGTCCGTCGGTAGATGTAATTACGGGTATTATCAAGGCAAATATTCCGAGCCGTATCGCTTTTGCGGTTTCCTCCCAGGTGGATTCAAGAACTATCCTTGACCAGGCGGGAGCGGAAAAGCTTCTGGGCAGAGGCGATATGCTCTACTATCCCGTAGGAATGCCGAAGCCTGCACGTATTCAAAACAGCTTTGTAAGCGACAAGGAAGTCGAAAGCGTTGTTAACTTTATCAAGGATCAGGCTCGGGTTGATTATGACGAAAACATCATAAAGGATATAGAAAGCCACGCTCCCGTAAGCAAGGCGGACGGTAGTTCCGCTTCAGCTTCAGGCGATATGAGCGCTCAGGACGAGTTTCTTGAAAGCGCAATAGAGCTTGTTGTGGAAAGCGGTCAGGCCTCGACCTCCTCCCTGCAGAGAAAATTCAAGCTGGGCTACGCAAGAGCCGCCAGAATTATCGACGCTATGGAGGAAATGGGTATAGTCGGCCCTCTTGAGGGAAACAAAAGACAGGTTCTTATGTCAAAACAGCAATGGTATGAAATGAAGATGAACAAACCGGAGAGCGATGATGAATAATTCCAATAAAGCCCTTCAAAAAATTCTTGTATTCATTTCTTTCGTTTTGATTATCGCCGCCTGGCTGACGGCAAGCTATTTACGCAGGCTTAACAAAAACTCTTGGCAAAACAAGGTGGAATCCGGACAGACCGAGGTTCATTTTATCGACGTAGGGCAGGGTGACTGCCAGCTTATCCGCTCAGGCAGCACGAACGTGCTTATTGACGCAGGCGAAAGCGACAAAGCGGCGGAGGTTATTTCATATCTTGACAGTCTCGGCATACAAAAGCTCGATTATGTCATAGCTACGCATCCCCACTCCGACCATATCGGAGCTCTTGACGAAGTTATCGAAAAATATGAAATCGGCAAGGTGATTATGCCCAGACTAAAAGAAGAAATTGTTCCCACAACCGCTTGCTATAAAAATCTTCTCGAAGCAATTTCAAAAAAAGGTCTTAAAATAACCGAAGCCGTCGCCGGAGATACATACGAGCTTGACGGCTCGACGCTTGAAATAATCGCTCCCGTCAAAAAATACGACGATATTAACAATAGCTCTGTTGTTTGCAGGCTTGTTTTAGGCTGGGCAGATTTTTTGTTTACGGGAGATATTGAAAAAGAGGCGGAGCAGGATATCCTTGATTCGGGCGCATTCATAACAGCCAGTGTTCTCAAAACGGCTCATCACGGCAGCAGCGGCTCAAGCTCTGCGGAATTTCTTGAAGCTGTCAATATGGATTACGCCGTAATCTCCTGCGGAACGGACAATTCCTACGGTCATCCCCACGGCAAAGCGGTGAGCAGAATAAACGAGGTCAGCCAAAACATCATAAGAACGGATTTAAGCGGAACCATTGTGTTTTATTGGGACGGAAATTCTCTTTCTTATATAACAGAAAAATAAAGGAGGAAAAAATGGCTGTTATCGAAAGATTTGAAGAAAACTATTGCATTATCGAGCTTGAGGACGGCAGTCATATTTCCGTAAAAAGGAGCCTTCTGCCGCCTGAGGCAAAGGAGGGCGACTTTGTTATCCGCAGTAAAGACGGATACATTGTTGACAGGGAGAAAACCGCCGCCCTGCGCGAGGAAATTTTAAAGCTTCAGAACGATTTATGGGAGTAGCTTATGGCTTATAAATATTTACTTAACGGTAAGGGGAATTTCGGATTTCTCGACGAGGTTTACGAAATCAGAATTCTTCTGTGCTTTCTTTTGAAAAACTCATCTCACAAGCTTACAAACGACCAGCTTGTGGACATATGCACAAAAAACGATACCGTAAATTACTTCTTTCTTACGGAAGCAATCGACGGTATGGTAAGGATGGGCTATGCCACCTACGACAAGGACGAGGACGGCAATTATTATTACAGCCTCACCGAAAAGGGAGAGGCTATTGAAGCCGAATTCAAAAGATATATCCCCCGCTCGCTCCGAGATAGGTTTCTCAATGAAATCGACGCTTATTTTGCAAAAATAAACCGTGATAAAGAGGTAAGCTGCGAGTACAAAAAGCTTGACACCGGCTACGAGGTGCATTTCGTTCTTCTCTCCGAGAACTGCACGCTGGCAGACATTAAATTCTTTGCTCCCGATTTATCGCAGGCAAAATATTTTAAAAAGAAAATTTTGGAAAACCCGTCGGAGTTCTATCTTAATATGATAAGCACCGTGCTTACGGGCTACGAAGAATACAAGGCAAACGAAAATCCGCTTGAAAATATCGAGGAATAATTATGAACGATCTTTTAAACTACGCATATGAGCTTCTGCCGTTTGTTATAATCGCTCTCCCCTTCTATGGGGCGGCAAGGCTGATTATACGCAGAGCGCTCAAAAAAAAGGAGCTGACTCAGCCGCCTGCTCATGAAGCATGGCTCGGCTTTTTATCGCTTTACCTTCTTGTAACTGCGGTTTTGCTGCTCTTCCCGAATGTGACTGTGTACCCCGACGGAACAATGTCGCTCCTAAAAGACGGTGCTGAAAATCTTTATGTGCCCCTTGATTTTATTTTTAACCGCATAGGCGACTTCATGGGCGGAGAAGGAATTTTAGCGGTTATCGGCGCAACGCTTGCTCCGGTTTTGCTGTTTGTGCCCGTAGGCTTTTGTCTTTCGCTATTGTGGGAGCCTTTAAGAAAGCCGCTTTACCCTTTTCTTATAGGTCTTGGGATTTCCGCCTTGTTTGAAGTAATTCAGATTTTCACATACCGCGGCTTCTGCCTTGATTGTATTTTCCTTAATGCGGTCGGTGCGCTTTGCGGAAGTCTGATTGTGAAGCTTATTTCAAAGCTTTCCCCCAATTATCCCGACAAGTTTACGAAAAAATACTACTCCAAAAAGAAAAAATAAAGCGTGGGTTTATCGGCATACTGAAAGGCTCTCCGAAATTCGGAGAGCCTTTCTTTCTTACTTTTTAGAGGGCCTTATAAAACAGCATATTGCCGTAATAAGCGCCGCTCCTGCGGCAATCAGCAAAATCGGTTTGGCGTCCGCACCCGTTACAGGCGCCTGTGTTGCTTTGTAATGCAATGTTATTTTGCCTGCCGAGGTTGAATTCGATTGACCGACTGTGGTATTCGGTTTAAGCGTAAGAGGTTTATTCACAACTGTTTTCGTCTCGCTGAGCTTTTCCCAGCTTTCGCTGTTTCGGTCTGCAAACATCTTGATTTTGCTCACAAGTCGGTATGTTCCCGTATCCATACCCGATGCAGTATTTTCTATGTCGCACACATAGCCCGTAACAGAGCCGCTCCAGACTTTTACCGTTACCCATTGCCCGTTTTCTTTTCTCTGAAGCTCCTGGGTAACCTCAATTCTTTTCGCAAGCTTGCTGTAACCGCTCGCAGAAGTAATGCAGGTGATATTATTTCCGTCAATTTCCAGACAGCTTACCGCTTCGAGAATGATGTCCTGAACAGAATCGGTATCCGAGCCGCCATCCGATACGCCGCCGGTGTCCGTGTCAAGGCCCGTGTCAAGGCCCGTGTCCGTGTCAACAGACGTATCCGTGTCAACAGATATATCCGTGTCAACACTCGTGTCCGTGTCAGCAGGCGTATCCGTGTCGGTATCTATATCATCCGGAGTTTCAACGTTACCGCTCGTTTCCGTGCCGCTAACCGTAAGCTCGCCGCTCTCAACGGTTATTTCCGTGAAAGAGCTTTCCGCCCCGGCTGTGCCTGCGGTAATCGCTCCGATGATTCCCATTGCCAAAAGTACTGAAATAAATCTCCTATTCATTTTCATCAATCTCCCTGATAGTTTCGGCTGTTTTGAAAGCGTCGTCCTCATTTAAGCTTGTGTAAATGCAAAATACATATGCGCCGTCGTCCCAAATAATATGGCGATAACCGTTTTTTTCATAATACAGGGCGGGACAGCCGTCGACTGTCCGCTCGGTAATCTCGTATTCGTCAGCGCTTACGCCGATATTAAATGAGTCCTTGATGTATTGGTAAAAATAGATTTCGTCGCTTCCGTCGGAATAAATACTGTGTCGGTAAACGTCAGTCGAGGCAAAGTAAGTAAGCGTAAAATCATCGGTTTTGTATCCGATTTCATAAATTTTTTCAAAGCTTGCAGGAGAGTTTTCCGTTTCGCCGGCATATACGGCGGAAAACTTTTCAAAGGTCTCCACAACAAAATTGATGAAGCCCGTTCTGAGTGCGTCTACGCTCATTACGGTAACGCTTGCCGCCGCAAACAGTGTAATTATCACACAAGCCGCACGCTTTGCCGCAGTGTTAACTGCAATGTAATAGGGCTTTTCCCTTAATTTTATCAGCCGCCGCATTTCCCTTTGAAAGTTCTCGGAAAACGTATGGGTATAGCCGTCTTCGGGAAAGCATGAACAATATTCACTTGTCAGTGCGTCGTAAGCCGCCGCTTTAAGAATGCTGTCCGCTTTCTTCACAAACCTCGCCTCCCAAACTTTCTTTAATCATCTGCTTTGCTCTTTGAATTCTTTTTTTCATTGCCTCGCTGCCTATTCCCGTCAGCCGAGCAGCCTCCTTCTGCGAATAACCGCAGACCTCGCAAAGATATACCGCATCCTTGTATTTTTGCGGAAGCTGTCCGATTGCTCTTACAAGCTCGTTATAGTCCTGCCTGCGAAAGTAATCGTCATCGACTCTTTCATCGCCGGGAAGTATGCCCGCATAGTCGTCAATAGATGTCAAAGCCTCCTTTTTGCGTTTATTATAGAGGTCAATCGAAATATTCCTCACTATAATAACCGCAAAGCTCTTCGTTTGGGGACATTTTATTTCACCGATTTTTTTCATATTTTTTGCAATACGCAAAAAAGCCTCATGTACTGCGTCTTCTGCAAGGAATTCATCGTGCAAAATGCTTTCGGCAACATAAAACATTGCGCTTTTGTACTCAAGATAAAGCTGTTCAAAGCGGCTCTTGTCGTCGGCGTCGTCAATCATCTGAAGATAAAACGCAAGCATTTTTCGAAAAAATCTCCTTCCTTAGATACAGTTTAATCTTATAATAACATATTTTGCTTCAAAATGATACATTTTCTGAAAAAAATTTTTCTTTCGTATTGACAGTCAATTTTCATATATGTATAATTAGTTGGAAAAGTATGAATTTTGGAGGTGGTTGCTTGGGCAAAGGAAAGCATATTCTCAGTATGCCGAGCGGCAAGCATATCTTCGGAACGGTTACCGTAGGCGAAAAGGGCCAGCTTGTTATCCCCAAAAAAGCAAGAGATATTTTTGATATAAAGCCGGGCGATATGCTGCTTGTGCTCGGAGATGAGGAGCAGGGACTTATTATCACAAAAACAGACCGCTTAAACGAAATTGCACTTGATATTATGGAAAAGAAATAACGGAGGAAATATGGAAAACAAAGAACTTTTTGAAAGCCTCGGAATTTCCGAAAAGGTTTTCAATTTCGGAGAATCGGTTCTTTCCGACCTGAAGGAACGCTTTGAGGAAATAGATAAAACTGCGGAATACAACCAACTTAAGGTAATAAAAGCAATGCAAAACGCAAGAGTGAGCAGCTCTCACATCGCAACAGGCTCGACGGGCTACGGCTACAACGACGCAGGCCGTGATACTCTCGAAAGAGTATACGCCTCCTGCTTCAACACGGAAGCGGCTCTTGTAAGACCTCAGATTGTATGCGGCACGCACGCTCTTGCGGTTGCCCTCTCGGCAAATCTCTGCCCGGGCGATGAGCTTCTCTCCCCTGTGGGCAGACCTTACGACACTCTTGAAGAGGTTATCGGAATAAGGGAGTCAAAATGTTCGCTTAAAGAATACGGCGTTACTTACAGGCAGGTCGATTTATCAGAGGACGGAAGCTTCGATTACGAGGGTATCAAAAATGCTGTTAACGACAAAACAAAGCTTGTAACTATTCAGCGTTCAAAGGGCTACCAGACAAGACCGACATTTTCCGTAAAGCAAATCGGGGAGCTGGTTGCGTTTATAAAAAATATTAAGCCTGATGTAATCTGCATGGTTGACAACTGCTACGGAGAATTTGTTGAAAAAACCGAGCCGTCCGACGTAGGAGCCGATATGATTGTAGGCTCTCTGATTAAAAATCCCGGCGGCGGACTTGCTCCTATCGGCGGATATATCTGCGGCAAGCAGGAGTGCATCGACCGCTGTGCTTACAGACTGTCCGCACCCGGACTTGGTCAGGAGGTAGGCGCAACGCTCGGAGTTTTGACGTCTTTTTATCAGGGCTTCTTCCTTTCTCCCACTGTCACGGCTTCAAGCCTCAAGGCTGCTGTTTTTGCCGCCAACGTTTACGAAAGGCTCGGATTTTCCGTTATTCCAAACGGTTCCGAGAGCCGTCACGACATAATTCAGGCAGTGGAGCTTGGCTCTGCGGAAAGAGTAATCGCTTTCTGCGAGGGAATT
>JBJESI010000184.1:0-1667 GCA_051882715.1 Oscillospiraceae bacterium | reverse complement strand
GCTGAAGCGCCATATCAGGGATGTTTCAAAGGAGCGAAAAGAGAAATACAGATTTATTTTCGCTTTGCGCTCGCCGAGACCCTTGCATGAAACCCTGAAGGCATATATTGAAGAGCAGAAAAGAAAAGCCGAACAACAGCGAAAGAAAGGATAACGGTCCTGCGCCGTTATCCTTTTTTTATCCGAACAGCATTGTCATAAGGGTTATGTAGCAAAGCGTTGCGACTGCGGTAAAATTCACAATTCCGACGCTGTAAAGCCAGATTGACAGCATAAGAGAGCCTGCCGTAACCGCAAGCCCGATACATCTCGATATGTAAAAAGCGCTTTGCGGCGGAAATATCAGCGAAAGGGCAAGAGACGCAAGCCGCCCTCCGTCGAAGGCTCCTACGGGGAGCAGATTAAAAAGCCCGATAAGCAGGTGAATTACCGCAAAAACCGACGCTCTTTCGCCGCCGTTTGAGCAGAAATAAAACAGGGCAAAGCAAATAAAATTTATGCCGCAGCCTGCAAAGAGGATAAAAGCCTGCTTTGCAAGGCTGAGCCTGTATTCGCCGGGACTTGTTATTTTGAAGCCCGCCCCGTAAAAAACAAGAGAAGCAGGCTTTGAGCCTGCCGCAAGCATTGCGATAAGATGCCCTGCTTCATGGATCATGCAGGCGTAAAGTCCCATAATTCCCACGCCGCTTTTATCGAGGAGCATAAAGACCAGAAGCACGGCGAAAAACGAGAAGTCAAGGCATATTTTAATCCCGAAAAGCCTCAGCTCAATCATCGAAGTCAACAGCCTCGCAGGGGTCGAAGGCACAGCCGTCCTGCTTTAGTTCAAAGTGAAGATGAGGACCTGTGGAATTGCCCGTGCTTCCCACCTTTGCGATAACGTCCCCTGCCTTGACGGTATCGCCCTCGCTTACGCAAAGCTCGCTGCAATGCAGGTATCTTGAAACAAGACCGTTGCCGTGGTCGATTTCCGCATAAATTCCTGCAAGAGAGCCCTCGCCTGCGGTAATAACCGTGCCGTCCGCCGCGGCGGTAACGGGAGTTCCCTCGTCGGCGGCTATATCAATGCCCTTGTGGATTTCGTCTGAGCCGTCAAAGGGATTTTCACGCTCGCCGAATCCTGAGGTAATCCGCCCGTAAACAGGCACGCAAAGCTGTGAGCCGACGCTGATATTTTCGCCCACGGGAGCGCTTTCGCAGTCGCCTCCCACGGCGTCGGGAGCGGTGAGCCCGTCAATTACGCCCTGAGCGTAGTTGATAACGGTTTTTGTATCGGGCTCTTTGTTCGCAATTTGGGTTTTTGTTTCGCTTAAAGCGGAGCTTGCCGCCCCCGGGGAAACAAGCTTTACAAGCAAAAAAATAATAACCAGAGCGATGCAGACTATGCACTGCACCGTAAGAAAATCGTAAAACCGTCCCTGTCTCCTTTTCACGGGAGCCGAATCGGGGAACATTTCGGGGTTTTCTTTTTCAATCTGCGCTCTTAATTCTTCTAAATTCATTTTGTCACCTCGTTTTTGCACTTAATAGATAGTATTAACACAACTGCGGAAAAATACGCAAAAGTATGATTTTTTGTGTAAAACGAGAATGAAAGACGGCAGGAATGCTCCTCCAATGCTTAGGCATTAGAGAGTCGAACACAATCGGTTTTTAGCGGCATATTT
>JBJESI010000183.1:0-1670 GCA_051882715.1 Oscillospiraceae bacterium | reverse complement strand
AGGCATCCCTTGAATTCCTCTTCAAGCTGTTCGGGGCGAAGAATATAATGTCCCTCTGAAATAGTAAACTGTCTTACACGGATAAGGCCGTGCATCTCTCCGCTGTCCTCGTTCCTGAAAAGCGTTGAGGTCTCAACAAGGCGCATCGGAAGGTCACGGTAAGAGCGCTGTCTGTTGAGGAAAACCTGATACTGGAACGGGCAGGTCATCGGGCGGAGCGCAAAGCATTCCTTGGTTTCATCATTAGGATCGCCGATAATAAACATTCCGTCAAGGTAATGGTCCCAGTGTCCTGAAATTTTATAAAGCTCACGCTTTGCCATAAGCGGAGTTTTTGTGAGGAGACAGCCTTTTTTCTGCTCCGTATCCTCAACCCATCTTTGCAAAAGCTGAACAACTCTTGCGCCCTTGGGCAAAAGCACGGGAAGTCCCTGTCCCACATAATCAACTGTGGTGAAATATTCAAGCTCTCTGCCGAGCTTGTTATGGTCGCGGAGCTTTGCCTGCTCGAGCTTTTCAATATGCGCTTCAAGCTCTGAGGCTTTGGGGAAAGCGATACCGTAAATTCTTGAAAGCATCTTGCCCTTGGAGTCGCCTCTCCAGTATGCACCGGTGCATTGCAGGAGCTTTACCGCTTTTATCGGCGCAACCGTCATAAGATGAGGTCCGGCGCAAAGGTCGGTAAATCCGTCCTGCTTATAGAAAGAAATCTTCTCTCCCTTGCCCGAATGTTCCTTAATAAGCTCGATTTTATAGGGCTCGTCCTTCATAAAGTCCATAGCCTCGTCGGGGGAAAGCTCGAATTTTTCAAGAGCAAAGCCCGTTTTGGCAAGGCGCTTGATTTCCTCCTCGATTTTTTTGAGATCCTCGGGAGTAAAAGGCTTAGGAACATCAAAATCATAATAAAAGCCCGAATCTATCGCAGGTCCGATTGCAAGCTTTGCTTCGGGAAAAAGGTTTTTTACCGCCTGAGCAAGCAAATGGGAGGCTGTGTGCCAAAAGGTTTTTTTGCCCTCCGGATTGTCAAAGGTAAGGACTTCAAATTCACAATCCTCGTTGATTTCCGTTCTGAGATCGCAAAGCTCTCCGTTAATTTTGCAGGAGCAAGCCGCCTTGTAAAGTCCCATTCCTATTCCCTTTACAATTTCAGCCGCAGAAAGTCCCGCTTCTACCTCACGGATTGAGCCGTCCTTTAGTGTAAGCTTAATCATAATAACCATCCTTTCTGAAAATAAAAAAAGCCCTGCCCTGCAAAGGGGCAAAGCAAAAACTTCACGGTTCCACCCTAATTCGCACAACAGTGCCTCATAGCTGCTTTTTAACGGTAGCAAGCCGTTGTGCTTATTTCGCACACGCTCCAAGGTGGTAGCAGTTCCCTGACGGTTGCAGCCGCTTTCAGCCGATGACGGACGCTCTCTTAAACCGCCGTACAGGACGCCTTCCTTATCAACGCTTTAATCTTAACAAGATCATTTTATCACCAAATTTACGGGTTGTCAATAATATTTTTTTATCCGCAAAAATTAGTATTGCTTTTTTCTGAGGTTTAATGTATAATAGTTGTTGCACGAATTTAATAGAATATGCCTCCTTAGTTAAATGGATATAATAAACCCCTCCTAAGCGGTAGGTCGTTCGTATCCATTTAACTTGGAGGAACGCATAAAAAC
>JBJESI010000182.1:0-1671 GCA_051882715.1 Oscillospiraceae bacterium | reverse complement strand
TATGGCGGCAAGACGAAAAAGATTAAGGCTTAAAAAGCTTGGTATATGCCTTTCGGGGACGGTTATCGCTCCCGTTTTCGCATTCTTTATCGCAAGATGCGCTCCCGTTATCACCTCGGCGGCCATTTTCTGTGCAGGACTGAATATGCCCGACGGCGCAGCTTTGGCTATTGCGAAATCAAAAGAAGCTCCCGCCGTACAGGAAGTGTCCGTTCCCATAACGGACACCGCCGCAGTCGAAAACAAGCAATCCGTCCCCGCCGGGGAGGTTATAATGCCCACAAATACGGGAGAGGGAAACAGGGACGGCAAAATCGTTTACAAAACCTTTGGAAAAATGTCCTCCGAGGCATATATAAACCTTTCCGCAGGGCAGATAAAAAACTGCACCTCCGTCCCCAACGAAACGGTAGCCGCAGAAGCGGCAAAGCTGCCCGAATTCACTATAACCGCAAACTCCGAGCCGCAGGTGCTTATTTACCACACCCACGCAACCGAATCCTTTGAGCCTTTCGAGCGTGATTACTTCGACGCTTCCTATCCCACCCGCTCAACGGACAAATCAAAGAATATGGTAGCGGTGGGCAACGCCATTACCGAGGAGCTTGAAGCCTGCGGAATAGGAGTTATCCATATGGACACGCTTCACGACGAGGCTTCCTATACAGGCTCCTATGCAAGAAGCGCCGAAACGATTAAAAGCGTGCTTGCAGAGTATCCGTCAATCAAGGTGGTGCTCGACGTGCATCGTGACGCTATCGAAAGCGACGGGGTCAGAACTGCGGCGGTGACCTCCGTAAACGGGCAAAACGCCGCTCAGGTTATGATTATTTCGGGCTGTGACGACGGAACGATGAATATGCCAAGTTATATGCAGAATCTGCGGCTGGCTTCCCTCTTTCAGCAGCAGATAGAAAGCGATTACCCCTCGCTTACAAGGCCCGTGCTATTCGATTACAGGAAATACAATCAGGACCTTTCGACAGGAGGCTTGCTTCTGGAATTCGGCTCTCACGCAAACACGCTGGAGCAGGCTGTTTACAGCGGGCATCTTGTGGGAAAATCAATCGCAAAGGCATTGTTAACGTTAAAATGAAAGGGATTTTATGAAAAAAGCTTATTACGCAAAGACTTTTATCCTTACAATGATTATAATTTTTATTCTTACGGCGTTTGTTTATATGCTGGGAACGGTTTATCTTAAAAACACGCAAACCGTGCTTGCCTGCGACGTGCCTGCGTTTAAGGCAAGTCTCGTTACAAAGGACGAATATCGGCTTGAATTTATGGGAAAATCCGTATCCGTTGACAAGTCGGAGCTGAGAAAAGCTTCGCAGTTGATTAACGCGGAGCTTGCGCCCGATACGCTGAGTGCGGCGGCGAAAGCCACGGATTATCTGTGCGGAGTGTACGACAAGGTCTTCGGCACGTATATTTCCGAAATTTTCGGGGAATAATCTTAATAAACACAAAGGAGGTTCAATATGATTGTAAGAGATATCATGAGTCCCGGCGTTACCACGGTCACCCAAGACGATACCGCTTTCAAGGCGGCAACGCTGATGAAAAATCACAATATCGGCGCAATCCCCGTAATGTGCGGAAAAAAAGTCTGCGGAATGGTTACCGACAGAGATATTGTTCTGCGCTGTATCGCAAGCGGAAAGGACG
>JBJESI010000181.1:0-7189 GCA_051882715.1 Oscillospiraceae bacterium | reverse complement strand
AGCCTCGCCTTCACGCTCACGCATATCGAGAAATCTTTGCAAAGCGGCTTCGGCGGTTTTGCTTACCTCCGCCCAGATAACCTCCTCGTCCTCGATTTCCTTGTTAACGATGAACACATCGGGCAGCCCGAGAAGCCTTGAAAGAGTTATGTCATCGGTAAGCTCAAGCTCCTTATTGGCTTCGCGCAGAGCGTTGATATATGCTCCCGCAACTCCCGTGTTGACGGCTACTGCTACGTCCCTGCCCTCTTTATTGTATACAGAAACGCTTACCTCAACCTTGCCCCTTGCGATTTTCCCGTTTAAAAACTCCTTGAGCTTGGCTTCGAGATAGCCGTATGCGCGCGGAACTTTAGCCGAAAATTCGTAATATCTGTGGTTAACGGAACGTATCTCAACAAGTATATCCCTGTCCTCAAAAGAGCAGAGCTCTCTGCCGTAGCCCGTCATACTTTTTATCATTGGCGGCACTTCCCTTTCAGTTGATATATATAATCAGTTTATTATATCACACTGCACTCTGTTTTGCAATATTTAATTCATTTTTTTACATTTTTGCTACGCCGCTAAACATTCCGCTTTTACGATTGCTTTTTGTTGATTTCTACAAAATAAATTCATTTAATTGTGGCTCTTCAACAAATTTTATTGTGTATGCTTGACAAATATATCTATCAGGTATATACTGGATTAGTAAATTATACACAATCCAAAGGAGGAAAAAAATGAAAAAAGCATTATCTCTTGCCGCTTCTGCGGCAATACTGGGTTCCATGCTGACGTTTCCCGCTTCCGCAGCTATAAGAGGCGATGTAAACAGCGACGGAACGCTTAACATTCTCGATGTTGTTTTCACAAGAAACTACATAGTTTCAGGCACCGGATTTACCGATGCTCAGATCGTAGCTGCCGATGTTACGGGCGACGGAAATGTGGATGTAACCGACGTTGTAGTCATGAGATCCGATATCGTTTCAAATAATGTTGTTGATACGGATACACCTGTAAACACCGACACAGACTCACCCGTTAATACCGATACGGATAAAGGATCAGACACCGACACAAACACACCCGCAGACACAGATACCGAGGCTCCTTCTTTCAGCGAGCTTTATCTTGCGGTTGACGGAATGCTCGGCGGAAACGCAGTAAAAACCGATGCCTATACAACCTCAAGCGATGTTGTTATCGCAAAGGACGGCGCTGAATTCGTAAGACTTAAGGACGATTCTTCGCTTACCTTCAGCTTCAAGGTTGATTACAGCGGCGACTACGAAATCAAGGTCTATATGACCTCATCAAGCAAAAAAGAAATAGGCGGAAGCCTTAACGATGAGGACAAAACCTTTACGTCGGCTGCCGCTCCTTCATGGGACGCCGGTACTCTTAATACTCATCTTGACGCCGGAAGAACAAACACTCTCGTTATGAATACAAACGCAGAGGTTTACAATGTGTGCGTTTATGCAATAGAGGTTACCCTCATCAGCGTGGATGTAGACACTGACACGGCAACAGAACCCGATACCGACACTGCTACCGACAAGCCGGCAGACACTGACACGGCTACGGACAAACCGACAGATACCGATAAGCCCGCAGATACCGATACAGCCACCGACAAACCGGCGGACACTGACACGGCTACCGATATACCGGCTGATACCGACACAGGCTCAGAGGCTGCTGACATCGAACCCGGCATACTTACCGAAGCCGGCTGGTACATCGGCGTAAACGGCGACGACGGCGCTTCAACGGTAAATACCGCCGTTAAAAACGCTTCGGGAGGTTTAACCCTTACATTCGACCTCCAAAAAGAAAACTATCCCTGCTTCCAGTGGGATCCTACGGGCGGATACGACGTAAGCGCATACAGCACAGTAAGCGTTATCGTAACAAATCCCAACTCAAGCGCAATTCAGATTACTCCTATCGTAAAGGCAGGAACAGACTGGGATTGGGTTGAGCTTGACCTTTACACAACAATTCCCGCAGGCGAAACAGTTCAGCTTGACTTCCCGCTTTCCGCTCTTTCGGCAGCTCAGAAGGCTGACATCAAGAGATTTATTTTCAGAGTTCAGGCGGGCAACGGAGCTTTCGCAGGAACACTCCAGCTCCATTCAATAGACTTTGATATTCCCGCCGGAAAGTACGATTCTGTTATCAATGAAATGAACAGACCTAAATCAGCTTCCGCATTCACATGGGAATATCCCGAAAACAGTTTCTCAAAAACAGTTTCCTCAAAGCTCGACGGCGATAAGCTCGTAATCAACTACGGCGCTATTACCAGCGATGCTGCAGCAGGTATCCAGACAGAGACAAAGCCCGGACTCGGCGCAGGTCTTGACGGAACGGTTTACTCAACTCTTACCTGCTCCATTACAAACAAGGGAACATCCGATGTCCATATTACCCTCGTCCTCAAAACAGGCGGCGGCTGGTTATGGCAGGAAAACGGCGGCGAAACCGCTGACGACAAGTCAACCGAAAGAATAATTCCCGCAGGCGAAACAGTTGATGTAACATATTATATCAACGGCTCAACATGGAAGTCTGAGGCAACAGGCTGGAAAAATATCGGAACGCTCGAAGGCGCTAACGATATCCGCGCTATCTGCTTCAAGGTTTATGCAGGTCAGGGCGAAACCGCAACACCCGGTACTCTTGAAATTTCAAACTTCAGTCTCAATTTCTGATACCGTAACCGAGAAATTCTTTTCACATAACTAAGCTGCAAGATGTCCCCCGCCTTACGGTGGGGGACATCTCAGTCTTTCGGTTGGGGTTTGCTCACTAATGCTTAGCTTATCAGGCTTTGCTCCGATTTAAATAAAATTCCTCTGCAACGCTTGTGGCAGAGGAATTTTTATGCTAAAATATTCTTAGAAATTTCACGGAGGCTTTTTATATGATTATCAATATTTCTTCCGATGCGCTCGATGTATCGGTAAGCTCTTTCGGCGCAGAGCTTCACTCTGTAAAGGACAAAAACGGCACCGAATATCTCTGGCAGGCAAATCCTGAATTTTGGAAAAGGCACGCTCCCGTGCTGTTCCCATTTATAGGTCCTCTCAAGGACGGCTCGTACACTCACAACGGCACAGAGTACAAAATGACAAGTCACGGTTTTGCAAGGGACAACGAGTTTTCTCTCCTTGAATCAGGCGAGAATTTCGTAAGCTTTATTCTTAAAGGCGATGTAAAAAAAGACATCTACCCGTTTGACTTTGATCTTGTTGTAAAGTATACCGTGGAGGGCAAAACCGTTACTACCTCTATGAGCGTAAAAAACACAGGCTGTGAAAAAATGTACTTCTACATCGGCGGACATCCCGCTTTCAGATGCCCTATTTTCGACGGCGAGGACTTCACGGACTATGTTGTAGAATTTGAAAAGCCCGAATTTATCGAACAGCCCCTGCTTGCAGGAGGAAAGAGGGTAATCCTCGATAGCGAAACAACGGTCGCTCTCTCTCATGAGCTTTTCGACAACGATGTGTTTATGAAATCTAAGGCAAATTCCAAAAAGGTTTCTCTTGTGAACAAAAGCACCGGCAAGGGCGTGTGCGTTAACTTCGACGGCTGTGATACAATAGCGGTTTGGTCGCCTGCGTCAGAGGCGGAATTCGTGTGCCTTGAGCCATGGTCGAGTATTCCCTCAATAAACGACGAAAGCCCGGAGCTTTCCGAAAAGAAGCTTGCAATCAGCCTTGCGCCGAACGAGGAATATCATTTCGGATTTTCCGCCGAAATTCTTTAGTAATCGAAAAAACGGATAAAATATTCAAACCGTGCTCCAAAGTTTTGGCGCACGGTTTTTTCGTCATAGCGTGTTCTCTTCCGGGCGAAAGCCCTTAAATCTTATAAGCGAAACAATAATGGAAACCAAATTCATGCTGTCGCAGATAAAGCCGCCTATTGACATTATCAGTATATCATAAGCAAGGAAGCACGGGGTTATTATGAACAGATGCAGGAGCCTTATTTTCTTGGGGTCGCCCGTGTAAAGCGCAAATGTCGCCGTCATTACCGCAATCGGCGTAAGAAGCTCCTTTAAATCCGAGGGGCTGTTTATCCTCAGCATCAGCGCACAGCACAAAAGGCAGGCTCCCGTCAGAAGCCACATCACTTTTTTGGTTTTAAGCGCTTCGTTCTTCCCGCTCAAAAACGCTCCCCTTACGGTAGCGATTACATTCAGCAATACCGCAAGAAGCGAGCCCAGACACCCTACGTTAATCACAAAGAAAAAGCTTGTCATCATTTGCAGAACATACAGATGTCTGTTGTTTTTGCACTGAAATGACGCTATTGCACAGCCGCAGGCGCAAAAGCCCGCTATCTGTCCGATAATTTTAATAGCCATAAGACAATCCTCAAACAGCCGTCGGAGCAAGAAAAGAAAAGCACGGAATGTTCCGCAAAACTCCGAAAGCGACTAAAATTATAATTACTGCCCAAAGCACAGGCTTTGGTATTTTTTTTAACAGCTTGCCCTCCCTGCCCGTAACATAACAAAATGCCGCTTCCGCAGCACAGAGAAGTATTATGGGCGAGAGTATGAACACAAGCGGATTATAGCGAAATGCCCCGTAAAAATCGAGTTTTATTAGTGAAAGAACCATTCTGCTGACGCCGCAGCCCGGGCAGTAAAAGCCCGTGAGCAGTCTGACGGGGCACGGGAGCCCCACCCCTGTTTTAAGCGCCAGGAAAACGCATCCGACCGCCGCGGCAAGCGCAGCGGTCAGGATTAAAGCTCTCTTTTTCATTTACTGAACATTTCCGCCGTTAAAGGGAGGCTGGCCGAACTGATTGTTAAAGCCGTTGTTCATGCTTGTGAAATCGTAAAGCTCGTTAAGCTCGTTCTGCATAAGGCACATCGAAACGATGCCGAAGCCGAAAATACCCAGCAAAAGGTAAAGGAGCGAATTATCGCTTGAAATCATTCCCCATCTCTGCTTGCCCAGGGAAATAAGCTTTCCTGTTTTGTAGTACCAATAATACAGATAAATACCGCAGGTAACTATTGATAAAATTACCGTTGTCGCCGGATTCATCGAGTTGTCGCCGCTGTAATAGTCGGTGTCCTCGGTCATTTTGTAAATCCAGTAAAACTGATAAATTCCGCAGGTTACAATGGACAGGATTACCGCGATTGCAATGTCTCTTCTTTGAATGTTCATAAATTTTTTCCTCCTTCAATGCTTAAGTTTTTCTATTATGATTTTTGCAACCTTATACACATCTCCGCAGCCAAGCGTTATAACAAGGTCGCCGCTTTGGACATTATCTACAACATACTGTGCAACCCTATCAAAGCTGTCAAACCACACGCTTCCCGGGATTTCCTTTGCAAGGTCGCTTGTATGAATTCCGTCCACATTCTTCTCACGGCTGCCCATTATCTCGGTCATAACAACCTTGTCGGCTATTTTAAGAGAGGCGGCAAACTCGTTTAAAAGAAGCTTTGTCCTTGAGAATGTGAAGGGCTGGAAAACCGCCCACACACGCTTGAAATTCATGCTTTTCGCCGCATTGAGCGTTACCGTAAGCTCTGCGGGATGATGTGCATAATCGTCAGCTACCGTTATCCCGTTAATTTCCGCAAGAAGCTCAAAGCGTCTGCCGGCTCCCCTGAAGTTTTTCAGACCTGCCGCAAGGTCCTTTGGCTCAACTCCGCATTCAATCGCCGCGGCGCACGCCGCTACTGCGTTAAGCACATTGTGAATTCCGGGGACAAATATGGATATATCGCTGAGCTTTTCGCCGTTTCTCATAAGTGAAAATTCGGTGTTAAAGCCGCTTATCTGCCTTATGTTTTCGGGATAATACTCGTTGTCCTTGCCGAAGCCGAAGGTTATGATTTTCTTGTCCTCAAGCTCCTCCTCGACGGCTTTCATTGAATTATCATCATCGCCGTTTACGATAATGGTTTTCGTAGTGTTGTGAGCAAATTTTGCAAAGGATTTTATGATGTTGTCAACGGTCTTAAAGTAATCGAGATGGTCGGCGTCGATATTGAGTATTACGCTGATATCAGGATAAAGCTTTAAAAATGTATCCACAAACTCGCAGGCCTCGCACACCATTGTGTCGGTGCTTCCGACTCTGCCGCTTCCTCCTATAAGAGGGAGCTTTCCGCCGATTACGGCAGAAGCGTCCACTCCCGCTTCAAGCAAAATCTGAGTAAGCATAGACGAGGTGGTTGTCTTGCCGTGAGTTCCCGAAACGCATACCGCATTGTCATACCAGCTTGTAACAAGCCCCAAAAGCTCGCTTCTTTCAAGCACGGGTACTCCGCTTGCCTTTGCGGCGATAAGCTCGGGGTTATCCGCCATAATTGCCGCTGTGTGAACGATAAGGTCTGCCCCTTCAATATTCTCCGCAGCCTGACCGAGAGTTACGGGAATACCCATTTCCCGAACCGCCTTTAAGGTTTCGGTTTCGTTGTTGTCGGAGCCTGTAAGGTAATACCCCTTGGAATGGAGTATCTGGGCAAGAGGGTACATGCCCGATCCTCCGATGCCGATAAAATGTATATGCTTTTTTCCGTTAAGTATCCGGCTGTCCAAAATGAAATCTCCTCTTTCCGAAAAATTGTATATTTGCGTTTTATCGCTGCATACTATTTCCACAGGCTAATTTACGGAGGAACAGTATGGAAGTCAGCGATATTAAAATACGAAAAATTCTCCACGACGGGAGGCTGCGCGCCATTGTCAGCCTTACGCTGGATAATGTTATCGCCGTACACGACATAAAGGTCGTAGAGGGCGATGAAAGGCTTTTTGTGGCGATGCCCAGCCGCAGGGACGAAAACGGCGCATACCGTGACATAATTCATCCCATAAACGCCGACGCCCGAAAGAAAATCGAGCATGAAATCATCGACGCATACAGCCGTTACATCGCACAGGAAAATATGTAACCGATTTGCATCGGGTCTTACTCATCCCTCAGCAAAAGATATGTTTTAAGAATTGCCGCCTGCGTTTTGGAATCCTTGATATCTCCGTCAAGAACCATTTTGACAAGGTCTGAAAGCGCAATTTTTTCAACATCGAGGAATTCGTCCTCGTCAAGGCTCTGCTCGGAAAACGTAAGGCCTCTTGCAAGATACATATGAATAACCTCGCTGTCGTAGGCGGGCGTGGGGACAATCTCCCCAAGGCTTTCGTATTCG
>JBJESI010000180.1:0-7217 GCA_051882715.1 Oscillospiraceae bacterium | reverse complement strand
AGGTGAAGCCTTGATTAGCTTTAGCGAGGTGAGCCGCTTGAAAGAATTTGAACAGATTTATAACGAATATCACAAGCGTGTTTTCTCGTTTTTGTACAAGGTCTGCAAGAACTACAGCCTTGCCGAAGAGCTTACGCAGGAAACATTTTATCAGGCATTCAAATCCTACGGCAAATTTAAGGGAAATTCCGACCTTTTTACATGGCTTGCTTCAATCGCAAAGCACACCTACTTCAAGTATCTTAAGAAAAACAGGCTCGGACTTGAGGCTCTTGACCTGGACGCTGTGGGGAGCATTTATATTTCCGACAGCTCGGACCTGCCGGAGCTTGCCTATGAAAAGCAGGATATGATTGCCTGTTTAAGGCGAAAGATAAAGGAAATGCCTCAAAAATACAGCGATGTTGTTATTTTGAGAATATATGCGGATATGTCCTTTAAGCAGGTGGCTGACGCTTTGGGTATAAGCGAAGGCTCTGCAAAGGTCATTTTCCTGCGGGCAAAAAAAATGTTGGCGGAGGAGCTTAAAGATGAAATGCAATTACGTTAAGGACGCTGTGGTTTTATATTCGGAAGGCTGTCTCAGCCCCGAAACGGAATCCGATGTTAAGGAACATTTGTCAAGTTGTAAAGACTGCAAAAATTATTACAAAGAGTATAAAAAATTATCAAAATCGGAAAAAGCGGTTTCTCCCGTAGAATATGAAGAAGCAGACGGATTTGCAAAAATAGCAAAGCGCCTTAAGGTCAGAACCTTTCTCGACCGATCGCTTTGCATTGTAATCACGGGAATTGCCGTAAGCGCATTTTTCATTGCTTACAAGCTTATCGCACCGACCGATAAATTTAAAGAGTTCAAGAGCAAATTTTTTAGCAGATAAATAAAGAAGTCCGCCTTTACGGGCGGACTTATTTTTTTATTCGTTTATAAAACATTCAAAGGCTCTGTACGCCATATAAACATCGTTCTTGCCCACAATCTCAAATGGAGCGTGCATTGAGAGCACGGGGACTCCCACATCAATTACATCAACATTCAGCGCCGCAATATACATAGCAACCGTACCGCCGCCGCCCTCGTCTACCTTACCGAGCTCGCCCGTCTGCCAAACCACGTTATTGTCGGTCAGGAGCTTATGAACTCTGCCCACAAACTCTGCCGAAGCGTCGGAGGTTCCCGATTTTCCCCTTGCGCCCGTAAACTTGGTGACAACCACGCCGTAATTTACAAAAGAAGCGTTATTCCTTTCAAGAACATCGGAAAACGTGGGGTCAAAGCCGGAGTTAACATCCGCCGAAAGGCACTCCGAATGGGAAAGAACCGTCCTGCCGTCAACACCGTAGGGCTTTGCAAGGTCCGCTATGAAATACTTTAGATAAGCGCTGTTAAGGCCTGTATTTCCGTCGCTTCCGATTTCCTCCTTGTCCGTGAGAACCGTAACGGCTGTCTTTGAGGGGGATTTACAGCCTATCGCCGCCATTAAAGCGGTATAAGCGCAGACTCTGTCGTCCTGACCGTAGGAGCCGACCATACTTGCATCAAAGCCT
This sequence comes from Oscillospiraceae bacterium, assembly GCA_051882715.1. GTDB lineage: Bacteria > Bacillota > Clostridia > Oscillospirales > Ruminococcaceae > JBJESI01. Next base: position 5,669 of record JBJESI010000180.1, on the reverse strand, counting down.
ACATCTCTCGCTCCGCCTGCGGGGACTGCTTCAAGCTCAGCCGAAAGAAAATCGCTTTCCACAATTCCGTATTTTTCATTGAGTATTTTCATTATGGAAAGCTTTACCGCTTCGCTTTCGCTGTCGTCCTTGAAGGGCCTTGAGCCTACGAGAATGTTAAGCTCCTCGCCCTTAATGCCCTCCGCAAGGGTGCGCTTCATCTGGTTGGCGGCAAGATGCGGAAGCAAATCCGTCACGCAGAAAACAGGCTCGTTTTCATTTTCGCCTATGGAAACCTCAACCGTGGTTCCGTCGCCTTTGACAATTACGCCGTGAAGCGCAAGAGGGAGCGCCGTCCACTGATACTTTTTTATCCCGCCGTAATAGTGAGTTTTGAAAAGCGCAAGGTCGCTGTCCTCGTAAAGCGGGCACTGCTTTAAATCAAGTCTCGGGGAATCAATATGTGCGGCGGAAATATGAACTCCGTTTTCAATAGGCTCTTTGCCTACCGTAACAAGAATTACCGCCTTGTTTCTGTTAACATAATAAAGTCTGTCGCCGGGATTGTACTTTTTGCCGTACTCAAACGGAGCAAAGCCTGCTTCCTTTGCAAGCCTTACGCTTTCACGTACGGCAAGGCGTTCGGTTTTTGCCGCAGTAAGAAAACGCTTGTAGCCCTCGCAGAATTCGTCCGCCTTTTTTAATTCTTCCTCGCTCATCTTAAAAACGCTGTTCTGCTTTTTAAGAAAAAGCTGTTCTTTAAGCTTTTTTGCTTCACTTTTTGTTTCCATAACAATTACTCCTCTCTTTACAATAAGTATTTGCGTTAATCGCCTGCATAATACTCTTTTATCCTTACCGCAAGCTCCTTTGCCATTTCGCGCAAGGTGTCTATGCCGCTTTTGTTGTAAACCGTAAAATCACTGCGTTTTATATAAAACTCCTCGGGAGGCTGCGCTTCAATTCTCGCCCTTGCCTGCTTGGGAGTAATTCCGTCACGGCGTGTGATATTCTGAAATCTCATCTCCTCACTTGCGGTAACGCACACAACCATATCGCAAAAATCGTCTGCATTGCTTTCAAAAAGCGTGGGTGCGTCAAGCAAAACATACTTAATTCCGTTTTCCGCCGCAGATTTGAGTATCTTCAGAATTTTTTCCGTAATGTAAGGATAAATAACGCCCTCAAGGCACGCTTTTTTGCTTTTGTCCGCAAAAACTATATCCGCAAGCCTGCGGCGGTTAAGAGTGCCGTCCTCATTCAGTACGGAGGCTGAAAATTCATGGACAAGCTCTGCAAGACATTCCGCCGAGCTGTCGGTAACCTCGTGGCTTACCTCGTCGCAGTTGATTACAAAAAAGCCCTCGTTTGAAAAAACCTCGCTGACTGTGCTTTTCCCTGCGCCCGTAGGTCCGGTAAGGCCTATAACATGAAAGTCCTCATTTCTGTCCAAGTTTTATCACCTCAAATCCTGCCGCTCTTAAAAGCCTGTTGTAAACCGCCGTGCCTACCCCTGTTTTTTCGGGAGGACGGGCATAAATTATCTTTGCTCCCGTTTCGTCAAATTCTCTCAGCCTGTCAAAAAGCTCGTTTGCCTGCTCCTTGGCGGTTTCACCGTAGCACAAATGCGGATAAGCGATATCCTCGTGCCCGTATGTCAGGAAATACACTCCCTCTCCGCTGTGGCTGTCCGCAAATTCCGCAAAATCGCAATCGCTTCCGTCCACAATAACAACCCTCGCCTTGGGAGAATAATGCCTGTGCTTCAGCCCGGGAGACAGAGCCTTTTCGTTTTCGGAAAGCTTTTCAAAGACTCCGTCGCTTACTTCGACACGAAATCCGTTTTCTAAAAGCTCCTCCAAAGTGACAAAGCCCGGTCTGAAAAGCACAACCGTGCCGTTATCCTTAACCTGAACAACGGTTGATTCAACTCCGAATTCGCACGCTCCGCCGTCAAGAATAAGCGGTATTTTGCCGTTCATATCGCAAAGCACATGCTCTGCCGTTGTAGGGCTTGGCTTTCCCGATGTATTAGCCGAGGGTGCGGCGATGGGCTTGCCCGAGGCTTCAATCAGGGCTCTTGCCGCCTTGTGTGACGGCATTCTTATGCCCACTGTATCAAGCCCTGCCGTAACCGAAAGAGGAATTCTGTCGCTTTTCGGAAGAATTATCGTAAGCGGTCCGGGCCAAAAGAGCTTTGCAAGCCTCATAGCCTCGTCGGGGACTCTTGCCGCAACATCAAAAAGCATTTCAAACGAGCTGATATGCACGATAAGCGGGTTATCCTGCGGTCTGCCCTTTGCCTTGAAAATTTTAGCTACGGCATCGCTGTTTTGGGCGTCCGCCGCAAGCCCGTAAACCGTTTCGGTGGGCATACCGACAACCTCGCCTCGCATTATCAGCTCTGCGGCTTCCCTTATCCCTTCGCCGTTTGCATAAATAACCTTAGTGTTTTCCATTATTCGCCCTGTGAAGCAAGCTTCGCCGCCTGATCCGCCATTGCAAGCGCGTCAAACACCTCGTCGAGCTGGCCGTTCATTATATCGTCAAGTCTGTAAATAGTAAGACCTATTCTGTGATCCGTAAATCTTCCCTGAGGGAAATTGTAGGTTCTGATACGTTCGGAGCGGTCGCCCGTTCCGATTTGTCCTCTGCGTTCGTCGGCGATTTTCTTGTTCTGCTCCGCCTGCTTAATTTCATAAATCTTCGAGCGCAGTACCTTAAGCGCCTTTTCCTTGTTTTTAAACTGACTTCTCTCGTCCTGACATTCAACGACAATTCCCGACGGAATATGCGTAAGTCTGATAGCGGACTCGGTTTTGTTTATGTGCTGTCCTCCTGCGCCGCTGGCACGGAAGGTATCCACCTGAATATCGTTCATATTAAGCTCAACCTCAACCTCGTCTGCTTCGGGGAGAACCGCAACCGTTACCGTAGAGGTGTGTACTCTGCCCTGGGTTTCCGTTTCGGGAACACGCTGAACACGGTGGACTCCGCTTTCATACTTGAGTCTGGAATAAGCACCCTCGGCGTCAATGGAGAAGCTGACCTCCTTTATACCGCCGAGCTCGGTCTCGTTTATATTGATAACCTCCACCTTCCAGCGCTTGCTCTCCGCATACATAGAGTACATTCTGAAAAGGCTTCCGGCAAACAGCGCCGCTTCTTCTCCGCCTGCGCCGCCTCTGATTTCGATGATAACGCTCTTGTCGTCGTTGGGGTCTTTAGGCAAAAGCAATACCTTCAGCTCCTCAAGAAGCTTGTCGCAGCCCTGCTTTGCTTCCTCATACTGAAGCTGGACCATTTCCTTGAAGTCCTTGTCAAGTCCGCCGTCGTCCAGCAGACTCTTCGCCTCGTCAAGGTCATTCTTGCATTTCGTATATTCACGGAATTTTTCAATAAGAGGCGTAAGGTCCTTATACTCCTTCATAAGCGACTTGTACCGGTTATTGTCGTTTATAATTTCAGGGAGCATAAGCTTTTCGCTTATCTCGTTATATCTTTTTTCCGCAAGCTTAAGTTTTTCTATCATAGATTTTTACCCTTTTCCTGTTCTCGGATGATTTTCACAATGCCCTTTTCCGCTTTCTGTCTTGTTATCATAATCTCATGTCCGCAGTTTAAGCATCTCAGCTTAAAATCCATACCCGAACGCAGAACAAGAAATTCCTTTCCGCCGCATGGATGCTGCTTTTTCATTTTAAGCACATCTCCGACTTTTACATCCATAGCACACCTCCGGCAAGTATTTGACACTGTTTTTAACTCGGCACAGCCGCACTGCGGCAAACGGGTTCTCCCGACTGCCGCAAAAATGTAACCCGCCGATTCAAAGGCGGGAGACATATTCCTAAGCTATTTTATCACACACACATCAAAAAGGCAATATTTACGAGATTTTTTTGTTTTTTTATTCATTCTATTATGAGCACGCCCCGCATAACTATTACAAACGATAAATTTAAGCATTGGAGCGGTTCGTATATTTCTCCGATGCCTAACGGAGGTACAACTATGTCTGTTTTCTATCCGGAGGGAGTTTTGTTTGAAACTCCGGAAAATAAGCAATATCTTAAAACGCTCGAAAAACTCGAAGAAGCCAAAGCCGCAAACATCACTCTCGAGGCCCGTGCAAGCATCTGCGACAGCAGTCACAACCTTATCGTTGACCTTGAATGTATGAAAGGGATTATCCCTAAAAACGACGGCGCTATCGGTATTGCAAGCGGTCAGACCAGAGATATTGCGCTTATATCGAAGGTGGGAAAGCCCGTATGCTTTAAGGTGAAAAGCTTCGGCACCGATAGGTGCGGCAATACGGTTGCAATTCTTTCAAGAAAAGCCGCGCAGGAGGAATTTTTAAGAGAATATGTTTCCCGCCTCGAAAGCGGAGATATAATAGAAGCTAAGGTGACACACCTTGAGCATTTCGGGGCGTTTGTTGATATCGGCTGCGGAATACCGTCGCTTATTCCCATAGACGCTATTTCGGTTTCAAGAATATCTCATCCCGCCGACCGCTTTTCGGTGGGAGATACAATAAGAGCCGTTGTGAAGCTTGTGGACGAAAATCAGAGGGTTTATCTTTCGCATAAGGAGCTTCTCGGCACGTGGGAGGAAAACGCCGCACAGTTCTGCGTGGGAGAAACCGTTGACGGGATAATCCGTTCCGTCGAGGATTACGGCATCTTTGTCGAGCTTACTCCGAATCTCGCAGGGCTTGCCGAGCCAAAAGAAAACGCCCGCATCGGAAACCATGCAAGCGTTTATATTAAAGCTATAATTCCCGACAAAATGAAAATCAAGCTTGTCATTGTGGATATTTTCGATTCTGAGCCTCAGCGCCCCGAAATCGAGTATTACATATCGGGAAGCCATATTAACAGGTGGCAGTATTCAACGGACAATTCGGATAAAACGGTCTGCACGGATTTTTAAATCGGAGCAAAGCCTGATAAGCTCGCAAAATCCCGCTGCGACGATTGCAATCGCCGCCTCCGGTGGGACATCTTGCGGTTTGATTATCTAAACTAAGAGCGCTTTTTTATTTTTTCTCTGTACTCTTTTGCGTTTTGCTCGAATTTGTTGTCGCCGAATTCGTAGTACACGGCGTCGCGCAGCCCGTCGGGCAAGTATTGCTGTTTAACATAGTGGTGAGGATAATCGTGGGGATAAAGATAATGCTGACCTTTTACCGCCGCACCCTCGCCGTCATAATGCTTATTCTGCAAATGCCTGGGAATTTCGCCGGTTTTTCCGCTTTTTATATCCGAAATTGCCTTGTCGACAGCAAGATAAGCGCTGTTTGATTTGGGAGCGGTGGCAAGCAAAACCACTGCGTCCGCAAGGGGTATTCTCGCTTCGGGGAGTCCGAGCTGAACTGCGCTGTCAACACACGCCTTTACTATGGGAATAGCGGCAGGATATGCAAGCCCCACGTCCTCGCATGCTATAACGAGGAGCCGTCTGCACGCCGAAAGAATATCCCCTGCTTCCACCAGCCTTGCAAGATAATGCAGGGCTGCGTTTTCGTCAGAGCCTCGGATTGACTTTTGCAGTGCCGAGAGAATATCGTAATGCTCGTCGCCGTCCCTGTCATAGCGCATTGAGCTTCTCTGGGCAAGCTCGTCGGCAAGCTCCTTTGTAATATGGCGCTCTCCGTTTTCTTCACGGGCGGAAAGAGCGCATAT
>JBJESI010000179.1:0-7218 GCA_051882715.1 Oscillospiraceae bacterium | reverse complement strand
GCCCTTTCGGAAAGCTCCGCGCAAAAGGGAATAACCGTTTTTTTGTAGGGGACAGTTACGTTAAGCCCGTCAAAATCGCCGTTTACGAGAAAATCCGCAACCTCGTCGGGAGCTTTTTCATATAAACGGTACTCGTAATCGCCGAGGCATGAGTGAATCAGAGGAGAATAGCTGTGTCCAAGCTTTTCTCCGAGAAGTCCGAAGCCGGGCATTACAAAACCTCCAGATAGCTGCCGAGATACTTAAATTCCTCGCACAGGCTGTCAAGCTCCGCTATAAGCTGAACATATTCCTCGGAATATATGGACGTTTCAAGGTCGAAGTAGAACATAAACTCGAAATCACGGTCGGGCATGGGACGGCTTTCAAGCTTTATCAGGTTGATGCCCAGAGCGTAAAATCTCGCCAAAACCTTGTAAAGAGCGCCCGGCTTATGGGACAGCACCATCATAATGCTGGTTTTATCCGCTCCGGGGTAAATCTCCAAATTCTTTGAAATGCAGATAAATCTTGTGTAATTGTTGCCCTGATTTTGAACTGACGGAGCAAGCATTTTGAGGTCGTAAAGCTCTGCGCAGGAGCGTGACGAAAGCGCCGCAACATCGGTTCTGTCGGACTCGGCAACCATTTTTGCCGCCGCCGCCGTGTTTTCACAGCAGGTAATCTTTACGTCCTTTAACGAAGCGAGAAAATCCGAGCACTGGTTGATTGCCTGCTCGTGGGAGAAAATCTCCTTTATATCGGAAAGCGAGCTGCCTTGCTTTGCAAGAAGATTGTGGTCGATTTTTACCCTTACGCTTCTTACGATGCTGAAATCATACTTTATCATCAAATCGTAGACCTGCTTAACAGAGCCTGCGGTGCTGTTTTCAAGAGGGATAATTCCGTAACGGCAAAGTCCGTTTGCTATGGAAGAAAAAACGCCCTCCCAGTTTTTGAAATACATAATGTTCGGGGCTTTGAACATCTTTTCTGCGGCTATCTGCGAATATGCGCCCTCCACTCCCTGACAGGCTACCATTGCGCTTTGGGGAAACAGATGGGGTGTGTTTTCCACAGCGTCGCTGATTTTTTTGTTAAGCGTGGATTTTTTATCGAGCAGCTTGTTCTGATAAGAGCGTGAAAGCTCGAATAAAAGAGGGTACAAAACCGAAATATAGGATTTCATATCGTCTCTCGCCTCCGCCGTTACAACGGCAAGCTTTTCTCTTTCACGGGAGGCGCTGAGCACGGGAAGATTGCTGTCCTTTTTAAACTGAGCGATTTCGCCTGCAATGTCCATTCTTTTTTCAAAAAGGCGGATCATCTCCTCGTCGATTTTGTCGATTTTCTGCCTGAGTTCTTCTAAATTCATTACATTCAGTCCTTTCTGTGTTCAAGAAATGCGTCGTATACGGCAACGGCCGCCGCCGCTTCCATACAGGGTACGGCTCTTTGTACTATACACGGGTCGTGTCTGCCCTTTATTACAAGCTCGGCGTCCTCACGGCGTGACAGGCTCACGCTTTTCTGCGGCTGTGAAATGGAGGGAGTGGGCTTTATTGCCGCTCTGAAAATCAGAGGCATTCCCGATGAAATTCCTCCCAAAATTCCGCCGTGATTGTTTGTTCGGGTTTTAATCTCTTCGCCGTTCATATAAAATTCATCGTTGTTTTCGCTTCCGAAAAGCTGAGCGCTTTCAAATCCCCTGCCGAATTCAATTCCCTTTACCGCAGGTATCCCGAAAACTGCCTGAGAAATCTTGTTTTCAAGTCCCTCGAACATGGGGTCGCCGAGTCCCACGGGAAGTCCGATTACGGCACATTCGATTGTTCCGCCCACCGAGTCGAGATTATTTCTTGCAAGGCTGATGAGCTCCTTCATACTCTCTCCCGCCTCGTCGTCGATCACGGGAAAATCCTTTTTTCGGACTGCGTCAAGCTCCTCTGCCGTAACGCATACGGGGTCAAAGCGTTTGCCGCAGATTTTTCCGATACTGCTTATGTGAGCTCCTATTTCAATGCCCTCCGCTCTCAGAGCCTGAAGCGCAATTCCGCCCGCTATGCAAAGCGGAGCGGTCAGTCTGCCTGAAAAATGTCCTCCGCCCGCTACATCCTGAAAGCCGTGGTATTTCATCTGAGCGCAAAAATCCGCATGGGCAGGTCTGGGAATATCGGCAATGTTTTTGTAATCGCCCGAGCGTGTGTCGGAATTGTATATAACCGCCGTGAGAGGCGCTCCGCAGGTGCGGCCGTTCACAAGCCCCGACAAAAATTCGGGAGCGTCCTTCTCGCTTCGCTTGGTGGAAAATTCGTTTCTGCCCGGCGCGCGCCTTGTCATAAATGCCGCAAGCTCGTCGGTATCCACCGCAATACCCGCAGGGAGTCCGTCAACCGTCACGCCGATTGCCTTGGAATGAGATTGACCGAATATTGAAATTTTAAAGTTTTTTCCTATTGTACTGCCCATATCAAGCCTCCGTCACGATTTGTCCCCCGAGCTTTTTGAAATCCTCAAAAAACGTAGGATAGGATTTGTTTACCGCCTCTGCGCCGAGGATTTTAACCTCGCTTTCGCATACGATTGAAGCAATCGCCGCAGTCATGGCAATTCTGTGGTCGTTGCAGGAGTCGATTTCACCGCCGTAAAGCCTTTCCTTTCCGACAATAATAAGCCCGTCGGCTGTCTCGGTTATGTCCGCTCCCAAAGCTCCGAGAGTCTTGCTGACCGCACGCAGTCTGTCGCACTCCTTAATGCGGAGCCGCTCAGCGTTTTTAATTACGGTTTTGCCCCTTGCAACGCTTGCCGCCGCCGCAATTATCGGAACAAGGTCGGGAATGTCGGAGGCGTCTATCTCCGCGGCGGAAAGTCCTGCTTTGCAAGCCTCGGCGAAATCCTCCTGCCACGCAACCTTTGCTCCGAAGCGTGAAAGCACCTCGCAAATCGCCTTGTCGCCCTGAAGCGAGCTTTTCCTTATGCCGAAGCATTTTACAGGGTTTTCCGACAGCGCTCCCGCCGTAAGCCAAAAGGCGGAGTTGGACCAATCGCCCTCCACCGTCAAAGTATTCGGCGAGATATAAGAGCCGGGCTTTATTTCAAAGCCGCTTTCGGTTCTTTTCGGAACAACGCCGAATTTTTCCTGAGCTTCAAGAGTCATATCCACATATTTTTTGGACTGAAGTCTGCCTGTAACGGTTATTTTGCTTTCCTCCGAAAGCAAAGGCAGAGCGAACAAAAGTCCGCTTATAAACTGGGAGGAAACTCCTCCGTCAATAACAAATTCTCCGCTTTCAAGCTGTCCCCGACAGCGCAAAACATCGCCGCTCTGCTCAATTACACAGCCCTTTTTCTCCAGCTCCTCACGAAGAGGGGAAAGAGGTCTTTCGGGGAGCCTTCCGTGCATTTTTATTCTTGCGTCAACGCCGAGCGCCCCGACAACCGGCAGAATAAATCTCAGCGTTGAGCCGCTTTCGCCGCAGTCGAGCTCCGCCTTCTTCGGAATCTCGCTTATGGGAGTAACCTTGTAGCTCTCATTGCAACGTGTGATTTTTGCCCCCAGCGAATTAAGACAGCTTACCGTCGCTTCTATGTCTGCGGAGGCTTCTCCGCAAATGATTTCGCAGGGGCAATCCGAAAGAGCGGCGCAAATAAGCATCCTGTGCGCCTGAGACTTGGAGGCAATCGCCTTTACCTCGCCGCCTATCTGTGCAGGCGTTATTGTTACTGTCATACCTCTGTACCTGCCGTTATTATGCTTTTTAATTCTTCAAGGCTGACTTTTTTAAGCACGCTTTCGCCGATTTTGTTTATAACCACAAGGTTTATCGTATCTCCCGAACGTTTCTTGTCAAGAAGAGTTACGCCAAACAGCTCCTCGTCGGTATAATCCGTTGAGGTGGGCAAATCAAAGGATTTAAGCGTTTTTGTAATCTCGTCACGGCACTGCTCCGTGCAAATTCCAAGCTTTGAACAGGCATTTGCGATTATAACCGTTCCTGCGGCAACTGCGCTTCCGTGAGGGATTTTATATTCACTGCACGCTTCTATTGCGTGGCCTACCGTATGGCCGAGATTTAAAAGCTGGCGTGTGCCCTTGTCAAATTCATCATCGTTAACGATGTCCCGCTTCATGCTGACGCACCGCTCAACAACATATTCCCTGTCAAAATCGGTTTTGTTTTTCTTCAAATGCTCAAAAAGCTCGGTATCTCCGATAATTCCGTACTTTACCGCCTCTGCACAGCCGTCCTTAAACACCGACGGAGGCAGGGTATCGAAAGTATTGCAGTCGCATATAACCGCATCGGGCTGATAGAAGCTTCCCACAAGGTTCTTCCCTGCGGCAAGGTCGATTGCGGTTTTTCCTCCCACGGACGAATCCACCGCCGCAAGCAGAGTTGTGGGGAGTTGAACAAAGCCTATTCCCCTAAGGTATGCCGACGCCGCAAAGCCTGTGAGGTCGCCTACAACGCCGCCGCCTAATGCAACCAGAGCGTCGGCTCTCGTCAGATGATTTTCTGCAAGAAAATTTAAAATTGCAATAAAGTTATCGGCATTTTTTGACCGCTCACCGTTTTCGATAACATATTCGCAGAGCTCAAAGCCCGAAGCCGCAAGGGATTTTTTCACTCTTTCAAGATAAATCGGCGCAACATTATCGTCGGTTATCACGCAAAGCTTTTTGCCCTTTATTACCGCCTTGATATAATCTCCGCACCTGTCAAGTATACCGTTTTCAATGTAAATATCATAGGTTTTTGACGCATTGACCGTAACCGTTTTCATTGTCCGTCTATTTCTTCCTTTCGCTTTCTGCCGTCGTCAAGCAGTTTTATAAGCATTTCCCTGTCGCCCTCGGAAATTGCTTTTCTGTACTCGGAAAGGCTTCCGATGATTGAGTCGATTTCAAACAAAAGAGCGTCGCTGTTTTCAAGGAAAAGCTCCGTCCACATACGGGGATTAAGCCATGCAACACGGGTTAAATCCTTGTAGCTTCCCGCCGAAAAGCCCTTGTGGCTTGTGGCTGTGGGACTTTTTACATAGGCGTTTGAAACCACGTGCGCCAGCTGAGAGGTAAATGCAATAATTTTATCGTGCTCCTCGGCGGTTGTTGCGGAAAACGCTCCGAAACGGGCGGGTGCAAGCAAAGCCTTTACCTTTTCAAGGTAGCTCATATCGTCAAATTTTTTCGGCACTATAACCATGGGAGCGCCCTTAAATAAATCCGCTCTGCTGTACTTAAAGCCCGAATTGTGAGTTCCCGCCATAGGGTGGCCTCCCACAAACTCAAAGCCGTACTGCTCTGCAAGAGCAAAGCCCGCCTCGCAGACCTTGCGCTTTGTTCCGCAGCAGTCGATTACAAAAGCATCCTTGCTGATTTTATCCGCCTTTTCCCGAAGAAAATCAATCGCCGCTTCGGGGTAAACCGAAATTATAACAAGGTCACATTCGCCGAGATTTTTATCGTTAAGCTCGCCGTCAACCGCCTTTGCCATCTTAGCAAAGCCGAGAGTTTTTTCGTCCGTATCAATGGCAAGAACCCTGTGTCCGCAGTTTTCCTTATACGCCTTGGCAAGAGAGCCGCCTATAAGTCCGAGTCCGACTATTCCGACTGTCATTCGGCAATCGCCTCACGAACCTTTGCAACCTTTTTCGCAACCTTGTCAAACTGCTCGGGAGTAAGGGACTGCGCTCCGTCGCAGAGGGCGTTGATGGGGTCGTTGTGAACTTCAATCATAAGTCCGTCCGCACCTGCTGCTGCGGCGGCAAGAGCCATAGGCTCAACAAGCTTTGACTTGCCCGTAGCGTGGCTGGGGTCGATTACAACCGGAAGATGCGTAAGCTCTTTAAGCATAGGCACCGCCGAAAGGTCGAGAGTATTTCTCGTATATGTTTCAAAGGTTCTTATACCTCTTTCGCAGAGAATAATCTTCTGATTTCCGCCTGCCATAATGTATTCTGCGCTCATAAGAAGCTCCTTGAGTGTGTTTGCAAGTCCTCTTTTAAGAAGAATTACCTTGTCGGTTTTGCCAAGCTCCTTCAAAAGCTCGAAGTTCTGCATATTTCTTGCACCCACCTGAATTACGTCAACATCTTCAAAAAGAGGAAGGTGGTTTGCGTTCATAATTTCCGTAACAATAGGCATTCCCGTAGCTTTTTTGGCTTCAACGAGAAGCTCGATTCCGTCAGCTTTAAGTCCCTGAAAATCGTAGGGGGAGGTTCTGGGCTTAAACGCGCCGCCTCTGAGCATATTGGCGCCCGAAGCCTTTACGCTCCTTGCGATTTCGGTAAGCTGTTCTCTTGACTCAACCGAGCAAGGACCTGCAATCATTCCGAAATGTCCGCCGCCCACCTTTACCTCGCTGTTAATCTCCACAACAAGGGGATCGGGATGGAATTTGCGGTTGCACTGCTTAAAGGGGTCTGTTACCTTTTTTACAGACTCTACAATATCAAGGCTCTGCAAAAGGTCAACATCAATTTTGCTTGTGTCGCCGATGAGACCGAGAATAGTGTAGTCGTGTCCGATAGATGTATGCACATCGAGGTTCTGGGATTTCAGCCATTCAATAAGGCTGTTCATCTGTTCTTCCGTTGTTCCTTGTTTTAATACTGTAATCATTGCTTTTCTTCCTTTCCAAAATGAAAGCCGCACAGATTTTTCTCCGTGCGGCTATAAGTACAGGTTAATATTAACGACCAAACACCCTTAATTGCAGCACAAAGTTCTATTACCGTTTTTAAAAAAGTAATAGCTGTAAAAGTATGAGCTGCAAAAAAAGTTTGTTCTCATCATTTTAATCTTCCTTAACTCATTTTTTGATATTTTAGCACATAAAAGCGATAAAGTCAATAGCTAATTGCCTAATTTTGCGTTACTTTCTGATAATTCTTGCAGAGATAACCCCGTCAAGGGCTGTCAGCTTATCCTCAAAGCCTGCGGGAACATCGCCTGTTACATCAATAACCGTATAGCCGTAATCGCCTCTGCTCTTGTTTGCCATGTTTTCGATATTGAGCTTAGAGTCGGAAACCGCAGTCGTGATAGCGGAAATCTTAGCAACCTCGTTTTTATGAATTATGCAGATTCTTATGTCGGAGCTGGGCTCGAGAACAAGGTTCGGCATATTTACGGAATTTACGATATTGCCGTTTTCAAGGTAATCAATAAGCTCACGGCAAGCCATAACGGCACAGTTATCCTCGGATTCGGGGGTTGACGCACCAAGGTGAGGAATT
>JBJESI010000178.1:0-7296 GCA_051882715.1 Oscillospiraceae bacterium | reverse complement strand
ATTTCGCCTTGCGGTTACGGGTTCGGCGGGACTGGGCGTTGCAAACGCTGCGGGACTTCCCTTCGTTCAGGAGGTTTACGCCGCTTACATAGCAGTAAAAACCCGTTACGACGGCATAGACACGGTTATTGAGCTGGGCGGAGAGGACGCAAAGATTATTTTCCTCAAAAACGGAATCGAACAGCGAATGAACGGCTCATGTGCAGGCGGAACGGGAGCTTTTATCGACCAAATGGCGACGTTGCTGGGCGTTACCGTCGACGAGCTTGACGAGCTTTCACGTGGGCATGAAAAAATTTACCCCATAGCTTCAAGATGCGGAGTTTTCGCAAAGTCCGACATCCAGCCTCTTCTCAATCAGGGAGCAAGGCGAGAGGACATTGCCGCTTCGATTTTCCAGGCTGTGGTGGACCAGACCGTTTCGGGACTTGCACAGGGACGTGAGATTACGGGCAGCGTGCTTTTCCTGGGCGGACCGCTTTCGTTTATCGGCGGGCTTAGAGAGGCGTTTGTAAGAACGCTGAAGCTTGACTCAGAGCATGCGATTTTCCCCGATGACGCAAGGTGCTTTATGGCGTACGGCACATCTCTTTACGCAAAAGAGAACAGCTCCGTATACGACCTTTCCGAGGTAATACGCAAGGTGGAAAGTATTCAGCACAAGGTGACGGCTTCGGGCAAGCCTCTGTTTAAAAGCAAGGAGGAGTACGCCGAGTTCACAAAAAGGCACAGCAGGGTTGACGCAGGCTTTGCGGATATAAAAACCTTTCGGGGTGACGCATATCTCGGCATTGATTCAGGCTCTACCACGACGAAGCTCGTGCTTATTACCGACGACGGCAGAATTTTATATAAGCATTATTCCTCTAACAAGGGACAGCCCCTTGACAATATCGTTGAGCAGTTAAAAAACATCTACGCTCTTGCCGAGGACAGAATAAAGATACGCTCCTCGGGCGTTACAGGCTACGGCGAGGAGCTGATAAAAGCGGCGCTTAAAACGGATTTCGGAATGGTTGAAACGGTAGCGCATTTTACTGCGGCGAAGTTCTTCGAGCCCGATGTGGATTTTATAATAGACATCGGCGGTCAGGACATAAAATGCTTCAAAATCAAGAACGGCGCAATCGACAGCATTATGCTCAACGAAGCCTGCTCCTCCGGCTGCGGCTCGTTTATACAAACCTTTGCACAGGCGCTGGGCTATGATATCGAGGAATTTTCAAAGCTCGGACTTTTTGCGGAAAATCCCGTGGATTTAGGCTCTCGCTGTACGGTGTTTATGAACAGCTCGGTCAAGCAGGCGCAAAAGGACGGCGCAAGCGTTGCGGATATTTCCGCAGGTCTTTCCTCAAGCATTATCAAAAACGCAATTTACAAGGTTATACGTGCTCCGTCCCCCGACGCTCTCGGCGAGCATATCGTGGTTCAGGGCGGAACATTTCTTAACGACGCGGTTCTCCGCTCCTTTGAAACGGAGCTTGGCAAACAGGTTGTCCGTCCTGCGATTGCGGGGCTTATGGGAGCTTTCGGAGCGGCGCTCTATGCAAAGAGCCATCAAAAGGGCGAAAGCACGCTCATCGGCAGGGAGGAGCTTAACGGCTTTTCCTACACCTCAAAGGGAACACGGTGCGGCGGCTGCGGCTCGAATTGCAGTCTGACAGTGGCACGGTTTTCCGACGGAAGAAGATTTATTTCCGGCAACAGGTGCGAGCGGCCTTTAGGCATCAGCGATGACGACAAAGCGCCCAATGTTTATGAAAAGAAGCTTGAGCTGATATACAAGGCGGTGGAGGATCAGCCAAGCGGCTTAAAAATAAAAATCGGTTTGCCCAGAGTCCTCTCGTTTTACGAGCTTATGCCAATGTGGGTGGCGTTTTTCAACACTCTCGGCATGGAGGTCGTGACAAACGAGCCGTCTACGAGAGAGCTTTATGTTAAGGGACAAAGCACGATCCCGTCGGATACGGTATGCTATCCCGCAAAGCTTGTTCACGGAGCGATTGAAAGCCTTTTAAGTCAGGGCGTGGACGCAATCTTCTACCCTTGTATGACCTATAATTTCGACGAGCATTACGGCGAAAATCACTACAACTGCCCTGTTGTGGCTTATTACCCCGAGCTTTTAAAGGCTAACATCAAAAAGCTTAACAGCGAAAATTTTATATATCCTTACATAGATTTAAACCGCAGGAGAAATTTCGAGATTGCTGCCTATAATTCTCTGAAGCGCTTCGGAGTTACCAAAAAGCAAATCAAGGCGGCGGTTGACAGCGCTTACAAGGCATACGCCGAGCACCGTGAAAAAATCCGCAGGATCGGTGAGGAAGCCATAAGTACGGCGAGAAGAACGGGCAGAAAAATTCTGGTTCTTGCGGGACGTCCGTACCATATCGACCCCGAAATAAATCACGGCATTCATAAGCTTGCGGCTTCGCTTTCCATGGCGGTAATTTCCGAGGACTGCGTAAGCGACCTTGCAAAGCCCGAAAAGCTGGGCGTTCTCAACCAGTGGACATACCACGCAAGGCTTTACAATGCGGCGGAGTATGTCTGCACGCAGGAGGATATGCAGCTTGTTCAGCTTGTTTCCTTCGGCTGCGGAATTGACGCCGTAACAAGCGACGAGGTGCGTTCCATTCTCGAAAGCAAGGGAAAGCTTTACACACAGCTTAAAATTGACGAAATAAACAATCTCGGAGCGGCAAAAATCCGTTTAAGAAGCCTTGCCGCCGCTATTGAGGAGAAAGGAGGAGAGGCAAATGGCGAAGTTCACGGAGGAAATGAAAAGCACCCACAAAATTCTCGTGCCGAATATGCTGCCGATACACTTTGATTTGCTGATAAGGATTTTCAAGCAGTACGGCTATGATATGGAGCTTCTTCTCACCGACTCGCAGAGCGTGATCGACGAGGGCTTAAAGCATGTGCATAACGACACCTGCTACCCTGCTCTTCTTGTAATCGGGCAGTTTATTGACGCTCTTAAGAGCGGAAAATATGATCCCGAAAGGACGGCTCTGCTTATAACTCAGACGGGGGGCGGTTGCCGTGCGTCCAATTATATTCATTTGCTCAGGAAGGCTCTTGCGGCGGATTTCCCCGACGTGCCTGTAATTTCGCTTAATTTCAGCGGACTTGAAAAGGACAGCGGCCTTAAAATCACCGCTTCTATGGCGCCGAAGCTGGTTTGCGCCGTGCTTTACGGAGATTTGCTGATGTCGCTTTACAACCAGTGCCTCCCCTACGAAAAAAACGAGGGCGACACCAAGCGGGTGCTGGAAAAATGGCAGGAGGAGCTTGCCCGCCAGATGCAGTCCAAGCAATTTCTGCACAGAGTCAGAAATTACAAGAAAATCATAGCTGATTTCGACGCAATAGAAAAAACCGGCGAGAAAAAGCCGAAGGTGGGAATTGTGGGAGAGATTTATGTAAAATACTCCCCCCTTGCCAATAATAATCTTGAAAAATTTCTAATCAGCGAGGGCTGCGAGCCTGTTTTGCCGGGGCTTCTCGATTTTTGCATGTACTGCACCAACAACGGTCAGACGGACTCAAAGCTTTATAATTACAGCGACAAGGGCACGTTCTTTAATAATCTTGCCCACAAGCTTTTGTATCACGAGCAAAAGAAGCTCATTCGGGTTATCAAGGAGAACAGCAGCTTTATGCCTCCGCACGATTTTAACGAGCTGAGGCATGAGGCGGATATCCTCATAAATCAAGGCGTAAAGATGGGCGAGGGCTGGCTTATCCCTGCTGAAATGGGAGCTCTTGTGGAGAGCGGAGTGGAAAACATCGTGTGCACTCAGCCTTTCGGCTGTCTGCCCAACCACATCGTGGCAAAGGGTATGGCGAGAATTGTAAAGGAAAAGCACCCCGATGCCAATATAGTGGCGATTGACTACGACCCCGGCGCAACGAAAATAAATCAGGAAAACAGAATAAAGCTGATGCTTGCAAACGCAAAGCGAGACTGAAAAAAAGCCACCGAAAGGGTTATCTTTCGGTGGCTTTCGTCTACTCCTCAATTATCTCAAAAAGGTCATTTGGGGTACAGTTTAATAATAGGCATATCGTTTCGATATTTTCGTAGCGAATGGACTTTGTCTGATTGTTTACCATTTTGTTAAAATTCTGATAGCTCATACCGAGCTGCTTGTATAGCCAATATTTTGTTTTGCCGTTTTTCTCTAATAAATTCAACACATTTAATTTTATCATAAGATACTTCTCCAAACCTCATCTTTATATGAGATAATATCTTAAATTTCCGCTTTACATATAGACTAATACATTATATAATGTATTAGTCTATATAACTTAGGCAAGATGTCCCCCCGGAGGAGACGGGTTCCATTTTGTATTCAGCAGGGGTTACGATCCCCTGCTGAATACAGGTCGGCTTTTGCTGACCCTTGCCGCGTTAAATGATGGGGCAAGCCCCTTATTGAAGCTTAAGATAGGAGAATTTATGTGATTATTGATTTTACAGGAATTGAGTTGATACCGGGTAATCATGGTAAGGATTGTCCGGGAAATGGAAATTATGTTGATGAAAGCGGAAAATGTATTGAATGTTGCTGTGATGAGTGCGATTATTTGATTTGTTGTTTTGACTTACGTCAACGGCAGACATGTGATACCTGTACTGACAGCAGATGTCCACGTGCGAAGAATAAATTTAAGCAAACATGATATGACTGAAAAATTTTATGCAAAGGCTTTTGTGATTGGTGAACCGACAACGAGCATTACCCGCCGAAAGCTGCGGGTAATGACTTAAACGGATTCAAATAAGGACACAGCAGTATTTTGTTCTGCCATCCTGTTAAACTGCAAACAGGTGGTTGCCTATTCGGCAGATAACCTCTTTTTGGCGAATCCAGGTGTCGGAGGTTTTGTCGGGGTTGTAGTAATAAATTGCGCCGCCCGTAGGGTCAACGCCGTTTAAAGCGTCCCTTGCCGCACGGTAAGCGGAATCCGCAACGGGCTCGTTAAACTGACCGTCGGTGATTGCGGTGAAGGCACCGTTTTGGTAAATTACGCCCGCAAGAGTGTCGGGAAAGGACGGATGCTCAATTCGGTTAAGAACGCATGCTCCGATTGCAACCTGCCCCGAGTAGACCTCGCCCCTGCCCTCTGCTGAAATAATTCTTGCCAGCAGGTTAATATTGGCTTCGGTTGCCTCGGGAATTTTGCCGACCGTTATTCCCAGCGCCGCAAGAGTCTGCTCGCCGGCTATTCCCGTCTGGGAAATTCCTCTTGCCTTTTGAAATCTCAAAACAGCCTTTTTCGTCTGCTCGCCGTAGTATCCGGTTACCTCGCCGTCAAAAAGCCCGTAATCCTTAAGAGTTTCCTGAATGGCGGTGACCTCTGCGCCGCTTGAGCCTACCTGCGAAATAACCGCAACCGATTCTGCAGGCAGCTCCGAGCTTTTGTATAGGAACGAGCCTGCGGCGAAAACCGAAAGCAGACAAAATGTGATTTTAAAAAAAGATGAAGCATTTCTTTTCATAAGCACCTCCCAGTGGCTTTGCAGGAGATTTTATTATTCTCGCTCCTGCCAAATTTATTAAAAGGATTTGCAAAATTAAGGAGATTATTCGGCGTTTGAGGGAAAAACCTCTTTAATTTGCGAAGAAAACCTTTCCGACGGGGAAAAGCTGTCCTTTTTGATGTCGAAATCGCCCTCGGGCGTTATCACACAAAAGGAAAAGCTGTCGCTCTCGGCCGAGTAAACAAGAGCGTCCTTGCGGTATTCGTAGTCCTCGGCAATGATATTTGTAGCCGAATTGTTCACAGTCGTTTTGAAAACCTTTTCAAAGCTCTCCTCGGAGAGGCTTGAAAAATTTTGAGAAAAAAGCTTTCCGAAAATCTCGCTCTGCCTTTTATAGCCGTCTATGCTGTTGATGAAGTTTAAGGGCTCAAACAGCGCTCCTGCGGTCATATCTCCGCTCAGCTTCTGAAACCCTGCCTTGATATCCACATATTTTTCTTCGCCGCCGTAACAGATATTCTTTTCCACATCGCAGCTTACGCCGCCGATAATTTCTGCGGCTTCGGCAAATTCGGCGTCCGAAATGCAGATATATTTCGGGACGTCTATACCGAAAGCCGTATTTACCGCAGTCAGCACATCTCTTGCAGAGCCTTTTTCAGAAAATCCGTCAAGGCTACGCTTTTTTACTCCTACGGTTTCGGTGAGCTGCCACGGAATGACGGCGGTTGTAAGACTGCTTTGGGGGGAATAATCCACAAGGGCATAGAAATTATGTGAATTTTCCAAAGAATTTTTGCAAATAAGCAAAAAAGAAATTCCCTCGGAGGACGAGGGAATATATTCATATTTTTCTGCGGCGGTGTTTTTAAGCTCGTTTGCCTTGTCGATTTGGCTGATACATTTGTATCCCACAAAGGCTGTTGAGCCGAGAACAATCAAAGCGGCAAAAAACGTGGAAATATACACCCTGAAAAACCAGAAGCTTCGCATTATTGCACCTCGAAAGCTAAAAGCGTGGATTGCTTTTAAAAATGTTTAAGATTTTGTTGAAAATGTGCAAAGCCGAAATATTTTAAATAAATATTACAGACTGTAATCAAATTTTTTCATTTCCAACTATGTAAACGAGGTTGCATTTCGGTTAAATAAGTTGTATATTTATTATGAACAGGAAAAATGTGTTTTATGCAAATTCATCGGCGCCGATGTTTATGAGGTCGATGTCAATGCCTTTTTTTTGAGCATAGCGTATGGTCTGCCCCGTTCCGCTTTTTGCGTCGCAGCACACAGCTATGAGCAGGGAGGAATTGTCCACCATAAACATATTGCGCTTTTTCATACAATCACGGCTGTATTCCTCCGAAACGGTCACGGCCTTATCGCAGCTTTCTAAGCATGAATTAAAGGTGTATCGGTCGTTTCCCTTCCAGCTCTTGCCGTGATTTCGGTAAGGAAGCGCACAGATAAGCTGAATATCGGGATATTCCTTTTTAAGTGACAGCACCATTTCGCACGCCCAAAGGTCCACCCCTCTTGCCATTCCGCTTATAAATCTGCGGTAGCCCTTTTCACGCACGGCACGGAGAACAGCGTAATAAAGCATACTTTTTATTTGAGCCACAAAAGCGGGATTTTCCTGCCCGTCGATGAAAAATTTTTCGGGGCGGTGTCCGCTGAAGCAGGCGGTTTTCATTCAATCACCAACCAATAAATAAATTGATACCCGTATTTTAGCATACTTTTACACAAAAGTCAACAAAAATCGAACAAATATTCGCACAGGGAGCAAAAAA
>JBJESI010000177.1:0-7324 GCA_051882715.1 Oscillospiraceae bacterium | reverse complement strand
GTGCGATTACATTTTTTTCGCAGTTTGCTCCATAATAGGAATGTACGAAGTAAACGCAGTCGCCCTCGTTTATGTACTTGAAAACAGGATGCTTTTCTCCGCAGAATTTAAGCCCGTTCCAGCCGATATGTGGTATTTTAAGACCGTCGGGGATCACTCCCTGTATCGGTGAGACGGTTCCCTTAATAAGACCGAGTCCGTCATACTCACCGTACTCCAGACTTTTTTCAAAAAGCATCTGCATTCCTAGGCAAATCCCCATAATATAAACGCCCTTTGCCGCTTGCTCTTTTATAACCGAATCAAGCCCCGAAGCCTCAAGTTTTGCCTTTGCGTCACGAAAAGCGCCGACGCCCGGAAGAAAAATTTTGTCTGCCGACCTGATGACATCAGCGTCTCCGCTTACCTGTACGTCTGCGCCGATAGCTTTAAGGGAGCTTTTAAGAGAAAAGAGATTTCCTACGCCGTAATCGACAATTACTATCATTTATAACACGCCCTTTGTTGACGGAATTGTATCCTTGTTTTTTTCATCTATTGCCGCCGCCGCTTTAAGAGTCCTTGCAACGGATTTAAAAGCGCCCTCGATGATGTGGTGGGAGTTTGTTCCCGCAAGCTGGGAAATGTGAAGCGTAATGCCTGCTTTTCTGACAAAAGCAAGCCAAAATTCTTCACAAAGCTCCGTATCGAAATCGCCTACCTTTTCGGCGGGAATATCGAGCGAATACGCAAGATATGCTCTGCCCGAGATGTCTGCGGCGGACATAATAAGAGCCTCGTCCATAGGCAGGATAAAGCTTCCGTACCTTGTAATTCCTCTGCCTTCGCCGATAGCCTCCGAAAAAGCCGTTCCGAGGCAAATTCCGATGTCCTCGGCCGTGTGGTGGTAATCCACCTCGGTATCGCCCGTGCATTTAACCGTAAGGTCGAAGCCCGAATGTCTTGCAAACAGTGTAAGCATGTGGTCTAAAAAGCCGCAGCCCGTCTTAATATCCGAAGCGCCGCTTCCGTCGAGATTAAGACTAAGGGCAATATTGGTTTCTGCTGTCTTTCTTGTGATTTCTCCGATTCTCATTTTACGCCACCTCCGAGAATTATTTTTACCGCAAAGATAAAGGCTTGCATTTCTGCAGGCGAGCCTATTGTGATGCGGTTATACTCGCTTATTTTTGGGTTTGAAAAATGCCTTACGAGAATTCCTCGCTTTTTCAATTCAAGATAGAGCTCCTCTCCGCCGATTTTGTCGCATTTAGCGAAAATAAAATTAGCTTTGGAGGGAATAACGTCAAAGCCGAGCTTTGTAAGCTCTTTTGTTGTAAATTCTCTTGTTTCGATGATTTTTTTACAGTTTTCTCTGTAATAGCCGTCGGACTCCACAGCCGCAATTCCTGCCGCCAAGGTAAGACGGTTTATGTTATACGGGTTTGTCGAATACTTGATTTTTTCAAGATCTTCGGTTATGGCTTTTCCGGCTATTGAAAACCCGAGCCTTGCTCCCGCCATGCTCCGTGATTTTGAATATGTCATAACGACAAGGAGATTGTCGTATTTTTTTGTAAGCTTTGCTGCGCTCTCTCCGCCGAAGTCAACATAGGCTTCGTCGATAACGACTACGCTTTCGGGGTTTGAAGAAACTATTTTTTCGATTTCGCCGAGGGAAAGTGAAATTCCCGTGGGAGCGTTGGGATTTGCGATAAAAACTGCTTTATTCTTGTTCATAAAGCTATTAGGGTCTATCGTAAAATCCTTGCAAAGCGGAATTTTCTCATAAGAAACACCGTGAAGCTCTGCGAAAACCTCGTAAAATCCGTATGTGATTTCGGGAAAAACCGCACCGTTTTCGCAAAAAGCCATAAACGCAAAGTTGAGAATGTCGTCTGAGCCGTTTGAGAGAAAAATGTTTTCTGCGCCGACTCCGTAAAAATCGGCGAGCTTTTCTTTAAGCGCCTTGCCCTCAGGGTCGGGATAAAGACGGAGATTTGCAACCTCGTTTGCGTTTACCGCTTCAAAAACCGCCTTTGACGGAGGATAGGGGGATTCGTTGGTGTTAAGCTTTATGTACCTCATATCCTTAGGCTGTTCGCCCGGTGTATAGGCTTCAAACGAGCGGTATTTTGAATTTAAAAATTTGCTCATTATTTATCGCTCTCCTCAAATCTGATAACGGCGCTTTTTGCGTGAGCGGAAAGCCCTTCCTTCTCGGCAAAGAAGGCGATGTCCTCTGCGACCTCGGAAAGAGCGTCCCTCGTGTAGTAGGAAAACTGTGATTTTTTAACGAAATCGTCAACTGAAAGAGGACTCGAAAATCTTGCCGTTCCGCTTGTGGGCAGGGTGTGGTTAGGTCCTGCAAAATAGTCGCCCAGCGCTTCGGGACAGTATTTTCCCATAAAGATAGAGCCTGCGTTTTTGATGCTGTCAAGATAATCAAAGGGATTGTCCACGCAAAGCTCCAAATGCTCGGGAGAGATTTCGTTTGCAATGTCTATTACGCATTTCAGGTCGGGCGCAACAATGATTTTTCCGTTGGCGTCAATAGAAGCCCTTGCGATTTCTTCACGGGGGAGAAGCGGAATTTGCCTTTCGAGCTCTTCGCTCACCTCGTTTGCAAGCTTTTCGCTGTCGGTTACAAGCACGGCGCTTGCAAGCTTATCATGCTCCGCCTGTGAAAGAAGATCTGCGGCAACAAAGCGTGCGTCGGCGCTTGAATCTGCAACAACGAGGATTTCGCTCGGACCTGCAATCATATCAATGGCAACCTTGCCGAAAACCTGTTTTTTAGCCTCGGCGACGAAAGCGTTTCCGGGTCCTACAATTTTGTCTACCTTTGGAATACTCTCTGTTCCGTAAGCAAGAGCCGCAACGGCCTGAGCGCCGCCGACCTTGAAAATTTTATTTACGCCTGCAATTTTTGCGGCCGCAAGAATAACGGGATTTACCTTGCCCTCGCAGTTCGGGGGCGTAACCATTACAATTTCGCTGCAGCCTGCGATTTTAGCGGGGACGCTGTCCATAAGCACGGTTGACGGATAAGCGGCGGTGCCGCCCGGCACATAAAGTCCGACCTTTTCAATGGGAGTTATTTTTTGACCGAGAATTACTCCGTTTTTTTCGGAAATAACAAAGCTGTTTCTGACCTGCTTTTCGTGGAAGGCTCTGATATTTTCGCAGGCTCTCCTGAGAATATCGAGAAACTTCGGCTCAACGAGAGCAAAAGCCTCTTCAATTTCCTCTTCCGAAACCTCAAGCGAGGTAAGGCTTGCTTTGTCAAATTTTTCGCAGTATTTATAAAGAGCGGCGTCTTTGTTAGCCTTTACGTCCTCAATTATTTCCGTAACGATTGAAGCTACATCAACCTTTGGCTCGACTCTGGCGAAAATATCCTTATTTTCAACCTCGCCGTATTTGTAAATTTTAATCATTTTTATTCCCTCACTTGTTTCGCCAGCCCTGAGGCAATGGCTTTGATTTGCTCGCCCTTGAATTTGAAGCTTGATTTGTTGGAAATAAGCCTTGCGCTTATGGGCACGATGGTTTCAAAGGGCTTGAGATTGTTTTCTTTAAGAGTAGTTCCTGTTTCAACAATATCGACGATAACATCGGATAAGTCGAGAATCGGAGCAAGCTCGATTGAGCCGTTAAGCTTTATAATGTCAATATCACGGCATTTTTTTGCGTAATAATCCTTTGCGATTTTTTCAAATTTCGTTGCCACTCTCAAGGTCCTGTTTGTGTCGTCGTAAAAATCGCATTTTGCGGCGACCGCCATTCTGCATTTGCCGATATTAAGGTCTAAAAGCTCGTACACATCGGGGGCATATTCAAGAAGAATATCCTTTCCCGCAACGCCTATATCGGCGGCGCCTCTTTCAACATAAATCGCAACGTCGGAGGGCTTAACCCAGAAGTATCTCATGCCCGTGGCTTCGTTTTCAAAAATCAGCTTTCTGTTGTTTTCTTTAATCGAAGGACATTCAAAGCCGGCTTCTTCAAACATTTTGTAAACCTTTTCTCCGAGTCTGCCCTTCGGAAGCGCAACATTTATCATTGCTTTTTGTCCTCCTTTTCTGTAAGGTCAATCAGGCTTTCATAGCCCGTATCCTGCGGAACTGATTTTGCGGCAATTACGCTTTTGCCGTGCTCTGCAAGAGTTTTCGTCGCAGCGAGTATGTCTTTGCAGGGAGTTTTATCGCCGTAAAGAATAATCGCGTCAACGCTGTGACGGCTTTTTTTAACGCTGAGTCTTTCAATTAAATCGAGGTAAACCGCAAAGCCTATTGCCGAGCAGTTCTTGCCCATTTTTTTCATTAGATTGTCGTACTGACCGCCCGAAAGTATGCCTGTCGGGACGCCCTCCACAAAGCCCTGAAAAACAACTCCGCTGTAATAATTCATATTGTTGGTGATAGAAAAATCAATGTTGATTTTGTCGGCGTAGCCGGCGGAGTCAAGCGCTCCGAAAATTTCTTCAAGTTCTTCGACAGCAGGGCAATCGCAGATTTCTTTAAGCCTTGAAACGACCTCTTTTGAAGTTCCGCCGAGAGTTACAAGCGAGGAGATTTTTTCCGCAAATTTATCGGAAATTCCGTTTTCGGCGCAGATAGCCTTGATTTCGTGGACGTTCTTTTCGCCGACGCATCTTATGATTTCGCTTCTTATGTCACCGGGGACGGAAAACTCATCTATGACGGATGATATAACGCCCATATGCGAAATATCAAGACACCAGTTTTCGCAAATTGTGTTAAGGCTTTCGCCTGCAAGCATAAGAACCTCGCAGATATTGTAAATGTCAATATCGCCTATACATTCGAGTCCCGTTTGCATGATTTCCTTGTAGGAGTGCGTTCCCTTTGAAACTCTGTAAATGTTTTCGTTGTAGTAAAGCTTTGTGACCTGTCCGCTTTCGGGAATGTAATTCTTAATAATAGACAAAGTTACGTCGGGCTTTAGGGCAAGAAGCTTTCCGTCGGTATCGGTAAAGGTGATTACGCTGTCGGAAATAAGAAAGTCCTTGTTTTTTACGTACAAATCGTATTCTTCAAATTTGCTCATTTTAAACTGAGCGTAGCCGTATTTGCTGTAAAGCGAGCGAAGCTCAAACACGGCTTTTTCATCGCTTTTCAAAACGTTTTCGTTAAATGTCATCGGATTTTTTTCCTTTCAGACGGTCAAGCACGAGCTTATATCCGTCGCTTCCGTAGTTAAGACTTTTGTTGACTCTGCAAACAGTGGCTGTGCTGGCGCCCGTTTCTTTTGAAATAAGGGCGTAGCTTTTGTTTTCTTCGAGAGCGCGCGCAACCTCAAATCTCTGGGAAAGGTCCTGAATTTCCTTGATTGTGCAAACGTCTTCAAAGAATTTGTAGCATTCGTCAACGGTTTTTAAGGTTAGAATTGCCTCGAACAGGCAATCTGTCGCTTTTGAATGAACACTGTCCATATTTGCCTCCTGAACAATCGGCTTGTTATCATGTGTTATCATTTTATCATACTAACACGCTAAAGTCAATAAATTTTATGACAAAATTTGATTTTATGAATATAATATAAAAAGAACTTGACAAAGCCGATAAAATGTGATAAAATGCAAAAAACAAACCGATGAGAAAGAGTAGTAGCCATGCTTTCGGCGGTTCAGAGAGCTGCGGACGGTGGAAGCGCAGTACGGCAGGCACGGTGAATGGACTTTTGAGGGCGGTCAGAAAGCCGACTCGGCAAGTATGTTCCGACGGGGTACGCTCCCGTTAACAATGCGGCGTGTATGTCAGTGCACGGCAGAGATGGAGCTTATGCTCCGAATTTGGGTGGTACCGCGTATCAGATTGTTGATTCGTCCCAAGTCCTTTTAAGGAGGACTTGGGACTTTTTAATTTTACGGAGATGATTTTATGTTTTTGCTGACAAAGCGATGGCGAAGCTGATTTGCCAATGAAAACGAAACTTTTTTAAATAATGAAAGGTAGGAAAACAAAATGAAAAAAATCAAAAAATTATCAGCATTACTTATGTCGGCCGCACTTCTTGCAGTAACTCTCGCAGGCTGCGGCACAGGCTCAAACGGTCCTAAGGTAATCGGAATTAACCAGTACGGCGAGCATGCTTCTCTTGATAACTGCAGGGAAGGCTTCATCGAGGGACTCAAGGAAGCAGGACTTGTTGAAGGAACCGATTTCACGGTTGATTATCAAAACGCAGGCTTTGACGACGCAATCGCAACGCAGATTTCCCAGAACTTCGCTTCAAAGAATGTCGACCTTATGTGCGGAATAGCTACAAACTCCGCTACGGCGTGCCTTAATGCTTCGGAGGATAAAAACATTCCCGTAATCTTTACCGCTGTAACCGACCCCGTTAAGGCTAAGCTTACCGAGGGAAATGTAACAGGCACATCGGATAAGCTCCCCGTAAGCGCACAGCTTGACCTTATCCGCAAGCTCCAGCCCGACGCTAAGACCATCGGTATCATTTATACAACAAGCGAGCCCAACAGCGTTTCGGCCATTGAAGAATACAAAACCACAGCTCCCGAATACGGCTTTGAGATAGTTGATATCGGCGTTACATCCCAGGCGGAGGTTTCTCAGGCGGCAGATACTCTTGTAAGCAAAAAAGTTGACTGCCTTTCAAACCTTACCGACAATACCGTTGTAGGCGTGCTTGCCGGAATACTTGAAAAGACCAATGCGGCAAAAATCCCCGTTTACGGAAGCGAGGTTGAGCAGGTTAAGCTTGGTTGCGTAGCGTCTGCCGGCATTGATTACATTAAGCTCGGAAAGCAGACCGGCGCAATGGCTGCAAAGGTTCTTAAAGGAGAAGCAAAGGCTTCCGAAATTAAGTATGAAACCATTTCCGAATACGGAATTTACACAAATACGTCTGCCGCAAACGCAATCGGAATTACAATTCCCGAAGAAGTTGCGTCAAAGGCGACAGAAGCTAACGGCTAAGAGGATAAAATGTTAGATTTAATTGTAGCAACCGTAACGCAGGGACTTATATATGCGCTTTTGTCATACGGCGTGTATATAACATATAAGATTCTGGATTTTCCGGATTTGACGGTGGACGGCAGCTTTCCGCTGGGAGCTGCCGTTACGGCCTTGCTTATAACAAAAGGGGTAAATCCTTTTCTTGCCCTTCTTGCGGCGGCTGTATGCGGAGCTGCCGCAGGGCTTTGCACGGGAATTATTCATATCAAATTCAAGGTAAGAGATCTTCTTGCCGGAATAATCACGATGACGGCGCTTTTTTCCATAAATCTTCAGATAGGCGGCTCAAACCTTTCGATTACGGGCAGCGATACGATTTTCAGTCTTGCGCCCTTGGG
>JBJESI010000176.1:0-1702 GCA_051882715.1 Oscillospiraceae bacterium | reverse complement strand
CGAGCTTGTGGCTGTGGAGGGCGAAACCGAAATCGGCAAGTATATAGTTATGCTCGACCGCAGCAACGCTCTTGTAAGCGTGGATGTTCCCTCCGTTGAGCTGAGCGTTAAGCTTGACTGCTATAACGCCGGCGGCAGTGAGCCTCTGCCCGAAGCTGAGGAGCAGACGGCGCAAAGCAACTCTCAATGACAGATTAAGACGCTCCGACCAAACGGTCGGAGCGTCAGGCTGTCGATAAACCCACGCATCGCAAAAGTGTCGATTGGTTTTTTAGCGTCTTTTTAAAATGTGTGCGGTATTAGTGAAGTCGAAAACTAATATATTTTGTGCGGCGGATATCCGCCGCATTTTGCTTTCTTCGTCAAGCGGCGCTCGGAGTACCGCCGTACACCTATCGCACCGCTTTCCTCGACTGCGAGGCTTTCTCGCAGTCTGCTCTGCTTGTCGAAAAACACTTTTTCGACAAGCTAACGCTCCGACCAAACGGTCGGAGCGTTAGTTTTATCGCTACATATACTTTTTAAGCGTTTCGATAATTGCAGGCGCTCTTGTGAGCCCGACGAAATTATCTACCTCTCTGCCTCCCTTGAACACAATCATCGCAGGAATGTTCATAATTCCGTATTCCTGCGCTGTTTCGGGGTTTTCGTCAACATTGAGCTTTGCTATTACTGCGCTGTCGCCGAGCTGACTCTGAACATCCTCCAAAACAGGAGCCTGCATTCTGCACGGTCCGCACCAGGGCGCCCAAAAATCCACAAGCACCGGAACTTCCGCACTTTCAATAAGCTCCGTTAAATCCTCGCTTCCCAGTTCTCTTAATGACATATTTATACCTCCTAAATCACCATTCCGCCGTTTACTCCGACGGTTTGTCCTGTTATATAGTCTGCCCCGTCCGAGGCAAGAAACAGTGCTGTCTTTGCCGCTTCATCGGCCTTTCCGATTCTGCCCAGCGGAATTTCTTCGCAAAGCGCCGCAATTTCCTCTTCGGAAAAGCAGGCGTTCATTTTCGTGTCGATTACTCCCGGAGCAATGCAGTTTACCGTTATTCCCGACGGTCCGACCTCCTTGGCAAGCGCCTTTGTAAAGCCGATAACCGCCGCCTTTGAGGCAGAATAAAGCACCTCGCAGGAGGCTCCCGTTTCGCCCCACACGGAAGAGATATTTATAATCTTTCCTCTGTGTACACTCAGCATAAGCGGAAGAACATGCCTTGTCACATTATAAACGCCGCCCATATTAACTCCGAAAATCCTGTCAAAATCGGACTTGTCCGTGTCGGTAAGCAGTCCCACGGAGCTTACGCCCGCATTATTTACAAGAACGTCGATTTTTCCGAAACGCTTTTCGCAAAATTCCGCAAGAGCCCTTGCCTGCTCATAATCCGACACATCCGCACGGAAAATATCCGCGTCCGCTCCTGAGCCTAAAAGCTCGGCACAGAGAGCCTTTGCCTCGTTTACCGAGGAATTATACCCTATGCAAACCGAATATCCGTTTTCGGCAAAGCATTTTGAAACCGCCCTGCCGATTCCCGTTGCGCCGCCTGTCACAAGAAGAATTTTTGACATATACTCCTCCGATGCTTAGGCATTAGGGAGCCAAACCCCAACCGCCTGTAATGAATTCTTTTTGGTATTTTTGGGCTTATCGTCGTCGAAACCCGACAGGGTTACTTCCTCCTCTGCACCCTAAAAT
>JBJESI010000175.1:0-7381 GCA_051882715.1 Oscillospiraceae bacterium | reverse complement strand
CTTTTCCTTTGCGGCTCAGGCCTTGGGCATTGCAGGCGGTGTTGTGATTCTCCTGCTGTATGCTTTTATCGCATTTAAAATACTTCGAATCGGGCTTACCTGCGGAGATAAATTCGGGAAATGTATCTGCACGGGCGTATTTGCAATGCTTGTTTTCCATGTGGTTGTGAATGTGGGAATGAATTTCGGCGTAATGCCCGTTGTGGGAATACCGCTGCCTCTTATGAGTGCAGGCGGAACCTCGGTGCTTACCACTTATATAGCGATAGGCCTTGTTATGAGCGTGGGAGCGCATCGGGGCGGTCAAGGCAGAAAAAGAAGAAACAAAAGAAACCGAAGAGGAGTTTGATTATGACAGAATATATTAAAAACGCATTGCCGGCTCTTTACGGCAAGGAAAAAGCGGAAGAGCAGATTTTACGCTACGAAAAGGCGGCGGAGGAGTTTGAAAAGCTTTACGGAAAGCAGAATTACGAATTTTTCTCCTCGCCTGCACGCACGGAAATCGGCGGAAATCAGGTTGACCACAACGGCGGCAAGGTGCTTGCGGGAGCGGTTGATATTGATATGATAGCCGCCTGCGCAAAGACGGACGACGGGATTATCAGAATAAAATCCGAGGGCTACGAGCCCTTTGAAGTGGACTTAGGACTTACGGCGCAGATTTCTCTTGAAAAAGGCTCGCCGTCTTCTCTTGTAAGAGGAATTGCCTCGCTTATAAAAAGCAGAGGTTACGAGGTAGGCGGCTTCTGCGCCTATATCACCTCGGACATTAAGGAAGGCTCGGGACTTTCGTCATCAGCCGCCTTTGAAATGCTTATCGCCGCTATCCTCAATTATTTCTACTGCGGCTCAAGGCTTTCTCCCACAGACCTTGCAAAAGCGGGAAAATATGCGGAAAACGAGTTTTTCGGCAAAGCTTCGGGGCTTATGGACCAGATGGCGTGCGCTGTGGGCGGCTTTGCGAATATTGATTTTTCCGACAGTATTTCTCCTGAGGTTCATAAAATTATATTTAATCTGGAAAACACGGGATATACTCTTTGCGTTGTGGACACGAAAAGCAACCACGCAAATATGACGGACGAGTACGAGAGTATTCCCAAGGATATGAAAAAGGTTGCGGCTTTCTTCTCAAAAGAAATGCTGTGTCAGCTTACAAGGCAGGATATTCTGACGAACATCAGGGAGCTTCGTGAATACTGCGGCGACAGGGCTGTGCTCCGTTCGCTCCATTTCTTTGACGAAAACGAAAGGGTAGGCGAGATGATGTTCTGCCTTAAGGCGAAGAATTTTGACGGCTTTCTTGAGGCGGTAAGGGCTTCGGGCAGCTCGTCCTTCAGGTTCCTGCAAAACGTTATTCCCAAGGAGGAAGCGGGAAATCAGGCTCTTGCCCTTGCGCTGTTTTTAACGGAAAATTTTCTTCTCGGCAAGGGAGCATGCCGTGTTCACGGCGGTGGCTTTGCGGGAACAATCCAAAGCTATATTCCCACGGAACGCTTCGACGAATATGTTAAGCTTATGGAGGGCGTGTTCGGAGAGGGCTGTGTTTACAGGTTGAGAATTCGTCCTCAGGGCGCAATAAAGCTGTAAGCTGTATTTAAAAATGAAAAATCGGAGAAGATTTGCTCTTCTCCGATTTTTTTGTAAGCCGATCGCCAATCAGTCTAAATCAATGTTCAGCTTTCCGTCCTCGAAGGTAAGATAGGGAATAGCTTCTTCCAAATCCTGAGTTGTGGAAATCTCTCTCGCTCCGCTTAAATCGGGCTTGTCAAGAGCGGTGATTTCATCATAGGTAAAGCTGAGCTTTGCGGAAAATTGCTCTCCGTCAAGAGTTCCGCTTATATCCGCCGCCTGAGCACCGTTTTCAGTGTAAAGCTTGATTTCGCCCTTATCGCCGTCAAGGCTGTAAGAAGCCTCTCCGTCAAGCAAAAGCTTGCCGCCGTCGGATGCGGGGGTTATTCCCGTGTACTCGAAAAGCTTTTCGCCGCCAACGGTAACATATCCGTCCCATGCTTTGCCGTTTCTCTTTGATGTGGACTGAACGGAAAAAGTTTCGCCCGCTCCGCCGAAGAAAATCTCAAAATTAGCGTCGGAGGCTGAAACGCCGAATTTGTAGCCTGCTCTTACGCTTACTCCCGTTGCAAGCTGCAATGTTACCTCACGGCCTGTTATAACTCCGAGACCGTTGATATAGCTTTTCATCTTAAGCGACATATTAAGCTCGCCGTAAATACCCTTGTTAATCATATTTACGGAATTGTAAAGCGAAAGCACCTGCTCGTTTGTTATTCCGTTTCTTTCAAGGATAACCGCAAGCTCTTTGTCGTCCTTTGCCTCTTCAAGCAGAGCCGTCAATACATCTACAAGCTTATCCTTATCAAGCTCATAGGATACAACCGTCATATCATAGGTGTTTTCACCGATTGAAACAGGTCCTGTTGTACGCTCCGTATTTTTTATACTATTTGTATAAATATCGAGATATTTTTTGCCGAGAGAGTCCTCGGGCTTGGTTGCTGTTTTGGAATCGGTAGAGCTTTTGCCGAAGATTTTCTCCGCAACAATTTTGCTTATTTTCAGGTACTCATCAGCACATTCGCTGTCCTTGTAGTAGTATTCGTCAAGGGATCTGTCCACATAAGCAAAAATCTCTCTTTGAGAGCCGCCGCTCTCGGAAAGGCTGACAAGATATGCGCTGCCGAGCTTTTCAAGAGCAAAATCAATATCGCTCTTTTCTCCGCTTATGTCGCAGGAGAGACTGCCCTTTACGGCACCGTCCGTTTTTGCCTTTTCACCTGCGGAAATTGCTCCGAAGGCGGTCTTGTATGTATTGCTTTCCGCCCAACGGTAGTACGAATCGGGCTTCATAACCGTAAGGTTTACCTTGTTTGCAAAGCCCGGCAAAAATGCATAGCACGAAGCAAAGCCTCCTACTATGAGAGCAATGACGCACAGCACGGCGATAACGGGAATAAGTACCTTTTTCTTGCTTTTTACCGCAACGGGGGGCTGCATATTTGCATATCCGAAATCGGAAAAATCCTGTCTCGGAGGAACGGGCGGGGGCGCTATCGGCTGACCGCTCGGAATTTCAAATTTCGGAGCGCCTGAATTTGCTGCAAAAACAGCCGATTCAAAGCTCGGCATTTCGCCGGAAACGGGAGCGCCTGCCTGCTCATTAACGGATTCGCCGGCTGTACTGTTATCGGTGTTTTCCTGCACGCTGTTATCGTTATTTTCCTGCGAGCCCTTGCTTAAATCAAGGCCGGGCATCATCTGTCCAAAATCGTCCATAAAAATCTCCTCAAAAATTAGATATATGACTTATTTTCATCAGAAATCCGCTTTGCGTTTTATCATTTCAAGGCACATTCTGCCGTTGTGATAAGGGCATTTCCAAGGCTCCACAATAGGCTTGTCGGACGGTACTCCGTTTTCATCAACACACCAGTACCATTCGCCGCCCTCTCTTTTATCACATACGTAATTCTTAATATATTCAAATATTGTTTTTGCCGTGTCAAGATATTTCCTGTCGCCGCTCTGCTGATAAGCGTTTACAAAGCCCACAACGCTTTCAGCTTGTACCCACCATATTCTTACGGTGTTGATGAAGTCCTTGTCGCGCTCGTTTCTCAGCGCCTTGCCGTCGAAAGCGATGTTGTAGATGTTCTCGGCTATTTCCAAATCAATTTTATTCATCTTTTCTTCAAGCTCGAGGTCTCCGAGAACCTCGCAGGCTCTGTCGGTGAGCCATGAGGCCTCTATATCATGGCCGTAGGAATGAATGTCGCCCAGCACCTGAAGCTTTCTGTCAAAGAAAACGAGAAGTCTGTGTTCGTCGGGGTAGTAAACCTTCTCGTCAACGCTCTTAATAAGAGCCTCAAGGCGAGCCTTAACCTTTTGGTCGCGCTTAACTCTGAGAAGCTCTGTATAACCCTCGATAAGGTGCAAAATTGCGTTCATGGTCTTTTCTGCGATAATTCCGTTTTCCGAAAGGGCGTCGTTTTGAATGAGTTCCCACTCTCTCGAAAAAGCCTCCTGATAGCCGTATTCGTCAAGAGTTTTTGATTCGATTGTGTCGAAAAGCTCAAAAGCAAGACTGAGCGCCTCCTCGTCTCCCGAAGCGTCGTAATACGAAGCCAGCGCATAAATCGCAAACGCCTGATTATATGTATGCTTCATATCGTCAAGCACGTTGCCCTGCCAGTCAAGCATCCAGTAAACGCCGCCGTGCTCCCTGTCAAGACATTTGTTCTTTAAAAATTCAAAAGCGTGGCGTGCATGGTCTAAATTATCCTCTCCGCCGATTACGAGATAGCAGTTTGAGAAAAACCACAAAATTCTCGAATTGAGAATAACGCCCTTTGGAGCCTTTTTGTCAAGCTTCAAATCAAAGTCCATGTATCCGTAATAGCCGCCGTTTTCATCGTCACGGAGCTTTTTCCAAAAGGGAAGAATATTATTTTCAAGTTCCTTCCTGCATTCCTTAGCAAGCGTCATAACGCACCTCCGAAGTTTTTTGACTTTTCAATTATACCATATAACGTGTGCATTTGCAATAATTAAAAAATGAAACGGCTTGCAAGAAAACGAGAGAAACGGAGAATTTTAAAGAGAAATCGAGCGTTTGAGGGATATAAATTAAAAATTCCGCCAAAAAAGGCTTGACAATCGAATTTCAAGAATTTATAATAAATCTTGCACGTCAAGAAAATAGCAGAATTCCGTCAAATGTACGGTCTTGCGGCTGCTTAATAACCCGAGGGCATTAACCCGTGTCCCTTTGTGGCTTGACAAAAATAATTTTTGGAGGAATAAAATTATGTCCACAACAATGCCTAAGGCACAGGAAATCAGCCGTAAATGGTATGTTATCGACGCTCAGGGCAAGTCGCTGGGCCGTGTTGCGGTTGTTGCTGCAAACATTCTTCGCGGCAAGATTAAACCCGACTTTGCTCCCAACGTTGACTGCGGCGACCACGTAATCATCATCAACTGCAAGGACGCTGTTCTTACGGGAAAGAAGCTTGAACAGAAATATTACAGATGGCACACAGGCTGGATCGGCGGTCTTAAGGAAATTCAGTACTCAACTCTTATGAAGACAGCTCCCGAAAAGGCAATGACCTATGCGGTAACAGGTATGCTTCCGAACAACACACTCGGCCGTACGGCTGCAACACGCCTCAGAGTATATGCAGGCAGCGAGCATAACCATGCAGCTCAGAAGCCCGAAGTTTACGAATTTTAATCGGAGGTAAATAAGAATGTACGAATCAGCTAAATTATATTACTACGGAACAGGCAGAAGAAAAAGCTCGGTTGCAAGAGTAAGAGTTTACCCCGGCAGCGGAAACTTCACAATCAACAACAGAGATATTGACGATTATTTCGGCCTTGACACACTTAAGCTCATCGCTCGTCAGCCTCTTGCGCTTACAGATACTCTTGACAAGTTCGACATCGTTTGCACAGTAGCAGGCGGCGGCGTAACAGGTCAGGCAGGCGCAATCAGACACGGCCTTTCAAGAGCTTTGCTTCAGTACAGCGAGGATCTCCGTCCCGCACTCAAGAAGGCAGGCTTCCTCACTCGTGACCCGAGAATGAAAGAGCGTAAGAAATACGGTCTTAAAGCTGCTCGTAGAGCTCCACAGTTCAGTAAGAGATAAGAAATATCAAATTGAAGAAAATCGTGAAACCCTTGAAAACCCTGTGTTTTCAAGGGTTTTCTTTATTTTTGATTTTCAACAAAGTGCTGTGAAAACACATAAAATCACCCTTATAACTAACACACAACTAACAAGCAACTAACACGAAAAACAGAATCTTGTGCAAGATTTTTGATGTCTTGTGCAAGATACTGTTTTGACATAGAAAAAAGGATGTCATCAGACACCCTTTTCTTTGCAATATTCAATTATTCCTGCTCTGACATCCTTCTTTGTCCTGCAATGGATTTGGTGACCATCCTTGAATATAACATCATAACCATCATGCATATTTCCCTTAATGCCTGAAATCTGTTCCCTGTTCCTGTCTGCAATCTGCATTGTGTCAAACATTCCTTCTTGGTCTTTCCTGACCAAATCCTGCAAATATGCATTGACTGACATTCCCTTTTCTGATGCAAGGGTTTTTATAATGTCCTTCATTCCCTTGGGGACAGCAAGGTGAATTCTTTCATAGTGGTCATCATAAAACTGTTGTTTGTATTTGTTCTTGTCCATGTGGTCACAACTTTCACACCTGAATTTTGTTGATTGCTTCAAGCAGTTCTTCAATTTCAAAATGTGTGTAAACAGTTTCTGTGACACCCTGACCTTTGTGACCAACAATTTTCTTGATAATCTTATCATCAACACCTGCTGATGATAAAAGTGAAATACAAGTATGTCTTGTGTCATGCGGTCTATGTTCCATGTTCATCTGTTCCATGAAAGGCTTCCAATAGGAATCATAATAATTTCTATATTCAAAATGCTTTGCATCAGGTGTTGAAATCAGATATTCACAATCATTCATGTTGTACCATTCCACAAAGAAAGGATAAACCTTTTCATTGATTGGAACTTTTCTAATTCCTGATTCTGTCTTGGAAGCGGTGATGTCAAACCATCTTTCATCAAGGTTCACACATTCTTTTTTCAGGTCAAGCAATTCACCAATTCTGCAACCTGAATAAATAAGCATCAGAATCACCTTTATGTATGGTGATGAATCCTTCCACTTCCACACTGTTTTGACCTGTGTCTTATTGAAAGGCTTCCTGTTGTATGCATTGGGGTTTCCTGCCTTGCTGATGTCAATATATCGTATCATGTCACGCTTGTCTTGCTTCAAGAATTCATGTCTGACAGCATAATCATACATTAAGCCGAGTGTGATTTTCAGTTTCTTCAATGTGGGACTGTTCTTCCCTGATTCATCACAAATTTTCTGATAATGGTCAAGTTTCAAATCCATTAACTTCATGTCTTTCAGCGGAATAAGCAACTTCCAAGATGCTTTGACACCTTGCACATTGGAATGTGAAACCCTTTGGAAATGTTCATCAGACCATTTTTCATAAAGTTCTTCAAGGGTCATTGTATTGATATGCAGGTCATAGGGGTCAGCATTGTATTCAGCAAGGGCAATCATTGCATCCTGTCTTGTGGCATAGCATCCGACTGTTTGATATATCTGTTTGTCTGTAAATCTCATTTTTCCATCAGGAAGCATTTCAAATGGGTCACAGTTATCAGGAACACAATCAAGTGCTTTCTTGGTTAGTCTGTCATATGTCTTCCATCCAACAGTGACCCTTGCAATGAATGGTTTTCTTCTGTTGCCTGACAGCTTGTAAACTGTTCCATATCCGTTTGGATTTCTCAAT
>JBJESI010000174.1:0-1723 GCA_051882715.1 Oscillospiraceae bacterium | reverse complement strand
TGACAATTTCGGCGGAAAGCTTCCCGACACAATCGAGGAGCTTACAACCCTGAGCGGAATAGGCAGAAAGACGGCAAATCTGATTGTCGGAGATATTTACGGGAAACCGTCCATAGTCACGGACACACATTGCATAAGGATAACAAACCGTTTGGGGCTTACAAAGGAAAAAGAGCCCTTTAAGGTTGAAAAGGATTTGGCGAAAATTTTGCCTCCGGAAGAAAGCGGAGCGTTCTGTCACCGCCTTGTTCATTTCGGCAGGGAGGTTTGTACGGCGAGAAGCCCTAAGTGTGAGCTTTGCGAGCTGAAAGAGGTATGCTCATTTAAAAAATAGAAGATATTTTGCTAAGATAAAGGCGCATGCCGTACATGAGTGCGGCATGCTTATTTTTGTGCGCTATTTCTACAATTATTTTGAAATTTGCAAAAATTATGTAGAAATTTCATAAAATTATTGACAGCGAACAATAATTATGGTAATATTTAATTAGAAATATTAAAGCTATACAAATTATTCAAAGTTTATTTAATTAACAGAGGTGATTCCGATGTACCCCTGCATTTTAAGTAAAAAACACAATTTACTTAAGGAGAAAACCATGAAAAAACTAAGCTTATTATTATCAATACTGCTTTTTCTTTCGGCTTTTACAGCCTGCAAAAATACTTCAAACACGGAATCTTCCGATACGGCAACGGCGCCTGATGTCATTTCCGACAGCGAAACCGATTCAGATTCTGATACCGACGCTCAGCCGAAACCCCTCAGCTTTTTTGAGGATAAGGTTGTGATTTATGCAGGCGAAGCAGACGAAGGCAACGCGGATATGAAATATGATGAATTTGATAATTTCACGGTAGACTTTAAGGTTTATGAGGATCTGACCGATGAATTTGTCAATGAAAATACATATTTTATTATTTCGGTGAGAACCTCCGAGCAGGAAAAAGCAAAAGAGCTTTTTAAAAGCAACGGTATTCCGGTTTGCCTTGAGCACACTAATGAAGAGGGAGAAGACTTTTGCATTATCGCCGATTATGAGGATTTGAAAAAAGCAGACGCTGCTCTTGATTATAAGATTACCTTGATTTCCTGCCGAAGCGGCTTGCAAAAATTTTATCCCGAATACAATGCGGAAAGCTCGGAAATCGCAGTAGCAGAATCCATGCGAGCTTATATTTATGAGCATCCCGAAAAGAAAATTTCCGAAAATGTGAATGAAAAGCTGAAAGAAAATGACAAGGTAACGGTCAAGATAACCTTCAGGGATACTCTGTCGGAAGACGAGGCTTATAAAAACCTTGATTTCGGAGAAGGTGCGGAGTACTATAAAAACTTCAATCAATTTATGATTGACCTGTTTAAGGATTATAAGTTTACAAATGTCAGAACCGACTCGCTTGTAATGGATTCGACTCTCAGCGAGGAAGAAATGCTGACCTTAGCAAAAACAAAGCATATTCTTAAAATAGAACTTGCCTGAGTTGAAAGGCGGTAAGCTCGAATTTTGAATTATTCGTTCTTTGCTGTGCATAAGCATTGGAGGAGCATCCGAACTCGGTTTTGGCGGCTGAAAAAGCCCCGTGCCATTGCCTTAAATCTTGCTATACGGCAAGTATAGCGGCGATTTTCGGCTTCGGCACAGAACATTTTCATTGCCGACAAAACTGCTTCGCACTCCAAGGCGAGAATATTTTTACGGATTTCGCCGTCGAATTTTTT
>JBJESI010000173.1:0-1728 GCA_051882715.1 Oscillospiraceae bacterium | reverse complement strand
ATGGGACGCAGTCACGGACAATGAGCTTATAGGATTTATGAAAGACGCCTTTAACGGAAACTGTAAAGGCTCTTTGGAGCTTCTTTCGGAACTTGCGCTGTCACAGCTTTCGAGGCATATACATTGCGGCCGTTCTTTTGAAAGCTTCGTAATGGAGGAACTGAATGAACAGCATTGATATTCTGCACCCAATAGATGAGAATTGCATTGATGAAAAGAATTACTTTGAGTCGCTTACCGAACAGGCAAGTATCTGCGGCTTGCTGACGGAAGAGGATACTGTGAGAATACAAGCGGAGCTTCTCGCAATACTTGCCGAGCAGACGGAAAAATGGAATAAGGGCGAAAGCAGTTCAATACGCATTGAAAAGGCGCAGGATATTTTAGCCTCCGTAATTTTTGTAATCGGTTTGCAGTTAAAAAATTATTCATCTCCCGAAAATGCCGTAAAGGCTTTAAAAAGCGAGCCGCTTAAATCCGTTTTTGAAAACGGTCTTAAGCGTGTACGGCGAAAAGCGGAGCTTGCCCGCAATTTGCAAAGACGTATCTCAAATAATTTGTTAGATACGCCGAATGTGTATTATAAGTCCACGGTCATAGACGGTATAAACGGCTTTTTTAAGCTGTACCGTCCGCAGTTTTCGGCGCATGAAATATATATCACCGCTGATTACCCTGCGTATCTCGGCAGACCGAGGCTTGACGGCATCGAATTTATCGAGCAGTATTTGCGCTTTATTGAAGCGGAGAATGCTTTTTGCATTTGCTTTGACCGACAGGCAATACATAGGCTGCTTTGCGGGCTTACTCGGGATTACAGGAGTATTCCCATGAATTTGTTTGAGCCCGTTCTTTTATCTGCACTTGGATTGATTTTAACAGGACGCCGCCCCGAAGGACTCGATTTGCAAAGACAGGACATTGACGCTTTGTATAGAATTTTTAAAAACAAAGCTTCGGGAGATATTCATACTAAGCTTGCGGAAGCCTCCGAAATTTTGGCAAACATTCTTGACATACCGAATCAAACGAAAAATTATATTGCGCTTTGCCTGCCGAAAATGTCTGAAACCGTTTGGAACGCCGTGCTGACGGAAACCCTCGACCAGGTTTTTCTTATTCCTGCCTGCCCCGAGAGCGAGCCGAGCCTTACCTTTTCTTTCGGCGACAGAATGAATGACAGGGAATACTGCCGTCTGGTAAAAAACATTATGCAAGCGCCAAGCAGTGAAGAAAAAATAAATTTGATTTTAAATCAGGTTCTTTCTTTGGCGGATTTACTTGATATTATGTCCGACGCCGAGCTTGAAATCGCGGATTTTAAGAGGCTTGTCCGGGCTATGCCGCTCTTTGAGCTTGCTGTTTTGTCAAAGCAATATCCGAACGATGATTTTTTGAACAGGGAGAGCGAGAAAATGCTGTATGCGGCTTTGCAGGACCGCAAAAACGCATTGACCCTCATGCAGAAAGAGCAGCTTGACAGGCTGATAAAAGCGCTGAAATAAAAAGGCAAGGAAATGAGCACGTTTCTTAAGGACAGTTATCTAAAACCTCATAGGAATTTGGCACACAAATTCCATGCTTGTAACAGTATAAGACAAAACTATCCGAAGAAGAGAAAAACAAAACTCTTTTTCGGGTAGTGATTTTTATGCAGTGATATTCTTTGCTGTGCAAAGAGTGATATGGTTGCCGACGGCAACCGTGATATTGAAACCTGCGGTTTCA
>JBJESI010000172.1:0-7461 GCA_051882715.1 Oscillospiraceae bacterium | reverse complement strand
GGCAGACTCCCCCGACGAGGCAAAAAAGCTCGTTTCCCTCGGCGACAGAGCGGTATTTCAGTCAGATTTCATCAGCTTCGGCAATTCTAAAATCAAGGGCAAGGCGCTTGACGACAGAGCAGGCTGTGCAATAATGCTTGACATGATAAAAAGCGAGACTGAATTTGACGCATACTTTGTTTTCACCGTTCAGGAGGAGGTCGGCGCAAGAGGAGCAAAAGCGGCGGCAAACGCTCTCGATCCCGATTTTGCCATTGTGCTTGAAACCACCACCGCCTGCGATATAGCGGGAGTATCGGAAAACGAAAAGGTATGCTCTCTCGGAAACGGAGCGGTTATCTCCTATATGGACAACGGAACGGTTTACGACCGCGCGCTTTACGCCATGGCAAATGAGCTTGCAAAGGAAAACGGCATCCCCGTGCAGACAAAAACCGCTGTGGCAGGCGGCAATGACAGCGGCTCAATCCACACTTCGGCAGACGGCGTCAGAACAGTAGCCGTTTCCGCACCGTGCAGGTATCTCCATTCGCCCTCCTGCGTGCTTGATACAAGAGATATCAAGGCCGTAAGCGAGCTCACGAAAATTCTTGCAAAAAGGCTTGCCTCGTTATGATAAGCCTTGTGGAAGACGGCGCATCAGCTGAAAATCTTCTTGCGAATATTCATGACAGCCATTGCAAAAGGAAAATCGCTTCCCTCGTAAAAGCCTATACGGTAAACTGCGGATTTCTGGAGCTTTACCACCTGAGCGGCGAGTGCGGCAAAACGGCGGCGGCTTGCGTTTTTGACAAAGCAAGCGTTATCGTTACGGACGGTCTTGACGATTACACGGAAGCCTGCGCTT
This sequence comes from Oscillospiraceae bacterium, assembly GCA_051882715.1. Lineage (GTDB taxonomy): Bacteria > Bacillota > Clostridia > Oscillospirales > Ruminococcaceae > JBJESI01. The sequence goes on along the minus strand of JBJESI010000172.1, from coordinate 6,614 downwards.
TTTTAAACGGATTTCCTTCTGCGGTAAGCGATATAAAAATTTCAAAAGAACAGCGCAAGCTTTACGAAGCGGTTTTTTGCTCTTGGGGAGAGGAAAATCCGCTTGTTGACAGCAATCCCCGTCTTGAAAGCGTTTTCAGGGTGATTTCCTCCGTATTCGGGGAAATAAGCTTTGACGAATGGTACGTGGATATGTCCCACAGGATAAGGCACGGAGTTTCAAGAGCGTTTTTGCTTGATTATTCGGCGGCGTGCGTTCAGTTTGACGAAAACGGATATGTGTATATATCGCAGGCTGCCACTATGCCCGAAAGCCAAAATAAAGGGCTTTGCAAAAGCCTTTTGCGGCATATTGCCTCTGTTTATCCGAATAAAACTCTCTATCTGCACGCCGAGCAGGAAAAAATCCCGCTCTACGAAAAAATCGGCTTTAAGCCTACGGGCAAGGTCATATATGTAAAATAAAGCGCACCCTGCATAGCGGAAATCCGTTAAGCAGGGCGCATTTATTATCTTTTGAAAACCTTTGTTTTATTGAGCGCAGAGTACAAAATCATTCCGAGTACTCCGACGGAAATAACCTCTCCTATAAACACCGTCACGCACATAAACCAATATGCGTCGGGGCTTTGATAAGCAATCTTCAGCACAAACGGAACGATTATCGTGTTTGCCATTATCGGCGGAATAAGCATCAGTATCTTATGCTTTTTCAAAAGATATGTACCCACCGCTCCGATAAGAGTCGCCGTTGTTCCGAGAATAACGTCAAGCGTCATACAGCCCGTTACGAGGTTAGCGACAAAGCAGCCGATTGTAAGTCCGGGTATCGCCGCAGAGGTAAAGCACGGAAGCACGCAAAGAGCCTCCGAAAAGCGAACCTGTATCGCCTGAGATGAAAGCCCGAGTACGGAAGCAAGCCACGTAAGGGCGACGTAAATTGCGGCAATCATTGCCGCATGACAGATGAAGAGTGTTTTTTTCATATTCAATTCTCCTTAGTTTTTATTTAGGTGAGGATGGTTTCGAACTCACCGTATTTATTACAGCCGCACCGCTAAAGCCTAAGCAGTAATCTGCCCAAATCTTCAACGGTATCGGCAATGTAATCTGCGCCGTAGCGTTCAAGCTCGCCCTCCTCGGCGTAGCCGAAGCGAACTCCCACGCATTTCATTCCGACTTCGTGAGCGCCCACAATATCATGCAGACGGTCGCCGACCATAACCGCCAAGGACAGGTCGTTTATTCCCATTTCGTCAATGACAAGCTTTATAATGTCCTTTTTCACCGATTTTGTGCCGTCAAGAGCCGCCCCCTTAATGCAGTCGAAATATTCTGCCAGCCCGAATTTTTCGAGTATCTCCGCCGCAAAAAACTCAGGCTTTGAGGTTGCCACAGCCAGCATACAGCCGTTTTCCTTGAGGCTCGCTAACATATCCGGTATGCCGTCGAAAACCTTGTTTTCAAACTTTCCCACATCGGCAAAACGCTCTCTGTATTTTTCTATTGCCTGCCAAGCTTTTTCCGTGTCAAATCCGTAAAACTCCGAAAAGCTTTCGTCAAGCGGAGGTCCTATGAATTTTTCAAGATTATCAAGACAGGGCTCGTCTATTCCGAAATGAAAAAGCGCATACTGAACGCATTTTGTTATTCCCTCTTTCGGGTCTGTCAGCGTACCGTCAAGGTCAAAAAGGACGTACTTCATTTTACCTCCGAAATCAGTTGTTTTTCAGATAGCCGCAGTATTCTCTGAGACCGTCCTCAAAGGAGGTGAGAGGCTCACTGCAAAGCTGTCTGATTTTTGTATTGTCAAGAATCATCTTTTTTACATCGACGCTTCTTGCATTTTCATATCTTACCTTAACATCAAGCCCCTGCTCTTTAAGCAAAGCAAGTATTTCATTTTGGGATTTGCCCGTTCCGCTGCTGATGTTAAAGGTGTCAGTATCGCCGTGATAGCCCACGAGCGCATAAATCATATTGCATACATCGCCGATATAAACATAATCCCTTACGGTTTCGCCGTCTCCCCAGATTTCGATTTCATCTCCCGTGAGAGCTTTTTTGAGAGCCGCGTCAACAAAACCGACACCCTTTTTATAATCCTGTCCGGGGCCGAAGGGGTTTGCTACTCTCGCAACGATAAAATCCGTCTGAAACTGAATATTAAAGGTTCTTATGATGTTTTCAATGCAGATTTTAACACAGCCGTAATGATTTATCGGCACAGTGACGGATTCCTCGGGTATGGGCTGAATTTTCTGATTTCCGTAAACCGTTCCGCCCGAGGAGAGAAAAATCATCTTGGTATTTGTACCCACAAGCATTTCGCAGAGCTTTGCGGTCTGAACGAGATCGTGCTCATAGCCCTGCATAAACTTCACGCCGGAGTTACCCGGAGTTATGGTGCTTATCGAGTGGATAATGACATCTTGATTAGCGATTGCGCCTTCAAGCTGCCTGTCGTCAAAGAAATCTCCCTCGATATAGGTAACGCCGTCTTCCCTGTTTTCGGGCTTTGCAAGGTCAAAGCTTGTGACATTCCAGCCTTTTTTATTAAAATGACTGCACAAATTCCGCCCGATAAAGCCGTTGCCGCCAAGCACCAGCACTCTATTTTTTATCATCTTCAGCAATTCCTTTCAGCAAAGCGTCCCTGACCTTCTCAGCCTCTGTAACCCAAGAGGTGCTCTGTGCAAAGGCAAGACCTTTTTCACGGATTTTTGCAAGCTCCTGAGGATTTTTAAGATAGTACGCCATTTTTTCAGCCATCTGAATAGGCTCGTAATCCACAAGCACGGAGTTTTCGTCGTTAACAAGCCATGTGCTGTTTTCGCCGACGGAGCATACCGCAACTGAGTTTGAAGCCATTACCTCAAGAGGAAGCAGTGAAAGGTTGGTGTTTGAAATAACAAAGCACATATCGCACTGGGCGTATATCTCGGAAAGCTCCTCAATCTGGAGAATACCGTAGCTTTTATGCTTAAACGGTATTTCATAATTGCTTATGTCCCAGCCTGCAAAGCAAACCTCAAGGTTGTCCACTCTTTTGTCAAGCTCATTAAGTGCGAGGAGTCCCAGCTCAAAGTCACGTCTCGGCGTAACGGGACGGGCATAGAAAAAGACTCTGTTTACATCGTCCTTTTTCTCATGAGGAGTATAAATGTCCTTGTCATAGGAAAATCCGAAGCTGTCGGTTATCATTCCGTATTCCTTGTTCAGCTTGTCTTTAAGCCAATCGCCCGCTGTAATACCCCTAAGACCGAATTTGTAGGTGTTCTCCGCAAACTCGTATTCGGAGCCCATTGCGTAGAAGTACGGCTCAAAGTCCTGAACGAAATAGAATTTTGAAATAGTATTATTGAAATTTTTTACAAAGTATGCGGTCTGCCAGCCGGTTGCGATGGTGGCATGGGCAAATTTTGCGTCCTTGCAGTCGTGATAACATTCCACACGCTCGTCAAGAATTGAAAAATGCTCTCTCAAAAACTCACGGAGCTTGTCGTCGTCGTTAAGGAATGTGGGATTATGGATATAAATCCTGCTGTGAAAGCCCATATTTTCAAGATTGGAAACAAATCTGAAAATGTTGATATGTCCTCCCGAGCCGGGTCCCATTTCCGGAACAATCCAGTTGAGTATTTTAACCTCGTCGTTTTTGTGAGCCTCGTACTCGGCGCTGTCAAGCTCGTAAACCGTCTGATCAACGATATAATCGTAAAATTTGAACACGTCGATTTTATCGGCGATTTTGTCGATATAATTGCAGGCTCCGTCTATTCCCTTTGTGGAAATATACTTGTAGACGTGTTTTGCAAACCTAATCAATTTTCCCATTTTTATCTCTCCTGTTTTTTATCGTTGATTTGGTCATACTGCTGTGAAATATGCTTGTCGAGGAATTTCTGCATTTTAGGCGAATAGGTGGTGTATTTTCCTCCGATAAAGCCGCCTACGTACTTGAAGGTGTTTCGCCAAAGGCTGTACCACGACCACTTGATTTTCTCGGTTTTCTTAATCGGCAGAGTTCTCAGATAACGCATATCGGAAAAAAGATGCTTTATCGCCGCCGGGATTGTATAATACCATTTCGGTACGATAAGAAAGCCGTGCAGAGCGTAAAGGCTCTTAAATTCGTCGTAATACCGCTTGAAATATGTATGAAGCGGATAATCGTGGGAGTGGTATACCGGCGCAAACGGGCAGTAAAGCTTCTTAAAGCCGAGCTCAATCATTTTTCTTGCCCATTTCTGGTCCTCGGCAAAATCCACATCGTCGTAGGGGTATTTTTCCCACACGCTTCTCCTTAAACACGAATTGTTGTCGGAAAAGAAAGCGAGCATATGGCGGTAAGCCTCGTCCTTTTCGTAGCGCTCCCTGTCCTCCAGACGGTAAACCGTGTTGTCCGAGCCGAAGCCCTGAAAATGTATTTTCAAATCCCTTTGGTCGAAAATATTGCAGTCGGGATAAGGGTAGTGAATACCGAAGCCTCCCACAATTTCCTCGTCGGTTTTCATAGCGTCGATGAAATTTTCAAGCCATGTATCCGTTGCGGGCTGTGCATCCTGGGTTATGAACACGATAAATTCGCCCGTTCCCTTTGAAGCTCCGTAATTTCGGGTTTTTCCGTGTCCGAAATCCTCAGGGGCAATCTGATAAAGCGCCGCTCCCGACTCTTTTATGATATCCACCGTGTTATCCGTTGAGCCTGAATCCACGCAAATAACCTCGTAGGTGTACTTGGTTTTTTGTGAAAATACCGCCGAGAGAACTCTTCTTAGCACCTCTCCGCCGTTTTTGGTTGGGATTACTATTGATACGTCCATTTATTCCTCGCCTTTTTTACTGAATATTTTTTTGACAGCCGCTCCGTTTATGAGGTGCGTCTCTCTGTATTTTTTAAACATCTGCTCCTGCTGCGTATACGCTTCGGCAAGCCTTCGGTTTTCGTCACGGAGTCTGATTATCTCCTCGCTTTTTTCAAAGCCTGCGGCTACCGCATTTTCCACAAGCGAAGAATCCCGCAGATAAACCGTATATTCAATCCTTATTTTGTCAAATCCCTCGCTGTCGATTTCAAAAGCGGGCTTTTTGCAAAAGCACAAATCCTCGCCTTTTACATAATCCGCATTATGCCTGTATTCGGAAACGGTTATTTCCCTGCCGTCCTTTACTGCGGTAATTTTCGGCTTTTGCATATAAATATTGCCGCAGGCAGGCTCGAATACCACCGTTTTATAATTACGGTCAAGTACGGCTGAAATTGACGCGTAGCTTCCGCTTTGAGGACTGCGGACGATAATATTTCCCGTTTTGTCATACAGGGACGCCGTAAACAGAGCCTTGTCAAAATCAATATGCCGCAAATCGTATACGGGATTTCCCATCCTCCTCAAAACATTCTGCAAATTGGACTTCTCGGACGAAACGCTTTGCTGAAACATTATTTCCATTTTCAAAAATGTATCAAAGAGGGCGTAATCAACCCCCGCATAGCTGTAAAGCTTTTTCTTTCTTTCACTGTCGAGAGTGCTTATGCCCCCGCTTAAAAACAGCGAGCGAAACATTATAAACTCCACAGGAACGGAAAAAGGCAGAAACCATTCGTAATCTATAAGATTTATTTTATCGTTTATAATCACATTATCCGCAATTAAGTCCACAACGGACTCGGAGCTTGCGGTGAGGTTATCGGGAAGAGCGATATCTCCGAAAAACTCTTTAAATTCTCCGCTTGGCACAAATTTCTCGGAAGACGATATTTTTGCCATTACCTTTTTAAGAATATCAATATCGCCGTAAAGACCGTCAAAATCCCCCGCGGCGATATGACTGTCTATTTTATTTGAAAGAGCTTCGCCGTTTATAAATTCAAACTCGGCGTAATCGCCGGTGGTTTCGCAGTCGGCAATATGGAATTCGCCGTCGCTGTAAATTTTGCAAAGTCTCTCTCTGTATCTGCCCAAATTACCGATATGAGCGAGTGCTTCGGGACAGGCGGAATATTTACGCACGCTTTTTACATTGTCCGTTTGGATAATAGAAGTGAAAATTCTGTACCGAGGAATTCTTTCCTTGCTGAATTTTGTATAAATAACTCCGCAGGGCTTGCCCGTTTCGATAAAAAACGAGTTTGAAAACAACGGGAAAATTCCGTATTCGATAAGCGTGTTGTAAACGGAGCTTTCATCGAATGTAAAAAGTCTGCTTCCGTCGAAATTTCTGATATTTTTTATTAGCCGATTTTTTTCGGGAAGCACAGCGTCCGAATAAACCGTTTCGCAAAAGCGGTGGTCGGGATAAGGGTAGCGGAATGTAAACTCGCCAAAGCCGGCTTCGTTCAAAACCTTTTTCCACCTCGGCAAATCGTAGGTCTGCTCTTCACAAAAGCGGTATCCGTCAATTCCGTCATAATATCCGCCCGTAGCGCTGTCCCTGCATCCGGAAAGATATTTAAGGCCGTTTCTGTTTTCAGCCGCAATAAGGAGCTTTCCGCCGTCTGCAAGAGCTTCTCTTATTTCGCAAAGCTCATCGGCACAGAGCCTTGGCCCCACAAAAATTATATAATCGAATTTTTCCTCAAGCCCTCTCACGATTTCCCTGCGGCCGCCCACT
>JBJESI010000171.1:0-1737 GCA_051882715.1 Oscillospiraceae bacterium | reverse complement strand
CTATTGCGTAAAGCACGTCCTCAAACACAACCGTTTTCTGCGGCTGTGTGCCCAGATGCTTTGCCGCTTCGTAATATATGAAAGGCTCTTTCTTGCTTGTTGAAAGCTCCGTGCAGGTGAAAATTTCTTTAAAATACTGGCGTATATTAAGCCGCTCCAGCGCCGATTCAAGAAGAGCACGGTCGCCCGATGTAGCAATCGCCATTGGAATATGCTCTTTTTTCATCTCGCAAAGAAAGCTGTGTACGCCGGGCTTTGCGGAAGCCTCAAAGCGGTAAAAGTCCTCTATGTTTTTAAGAACATCACGCTTTATTTTGTCGGGACTGTCCTGCAAGCCGTAATGCTCTTTCAGGAAAATGCCGCTTTCTTCCAAAGACATAGTGAACATTTTTTTGCAGGCTTCGTCAGAAAGCTCTATACCGAATTGCAGCAGATACCTTGCTCCCGCCTCTTTCCAGATGTGCATTGAATCGAGCAAGGTTCCGTCTGCGTCGAAAATTGCGCCCTGTATCATATTCCTACCGCCGCTTTTGCTTCTTCTTTCAGCTTTGAAGCTGCGTCACGGATATTTTCCGCTCCGAATATTGCCGAAACCACGGCGACTCCGTCCATTCCGCCGCCCCTTATTTCAGAAATATTATCAAGAGTAATGCCCCCGATGGCAACCGTCGGGATATTAACGGAGGAGCATATTTCCTTTAAGCCATCTGTCGTTATTCTCACGGCATTTTTCTTGGTGGGAGAGGGAAACACGGCTCCTACGCCGAGATAATCCGCTCCTGCCGCTTCGGCGGCTTTTGCCTGCTCTACGGTCTTTGCGGTAGCGCCGATAATAAAATCCTCGCCCGCAGTCTTGCGGATTTGGGCGACGGGCGCGTCTTCAATACCCACATGAACGCCGCTTGCGCCGATTTTCATTGCAACCTTATAATTATCGTTTATAATCAGGGGAACTCCGTAGCGGTCGCAAAGCTTTTTAACCTTAACCGCCTCGGCGGCAAGCTCGCTTTCGCTGAGATTTTTTTCTCTTAGCTGAACGATTGTTACACCGCCCTGCAGGGCTTCTTCGATTTGCTCGTATAAGCTTTGTCTTCCCACCCACGCACGGTCGGTAACGGCGTAAAGCAGGAGCATTTCTTTATTGAATTTCATTTAATTCTCCTCAAAAGCCGCAAAATAATTTTTTGAATTGCCGCAAGTCATTGCGCCGCTCATAACACAGGCGCCTGCGGCGCCGCATTTTCTTATTTCACTTATATTTTCAGGCGTTATTCCGCCGATTGCATAAACCGGAACGGAAACGCTTTTGCATATATCTTTCAGAAAACCAAGCCCCCGTCCCGGTAAGCCCGCTTTGCAGGAGGTATCGAAAATATGCCCTGCGGTTATATATGTACAGCCGAGCTTTTGCGCTTCCTCGGCGTCGCTTATGCTGTGGCAGGACGCTCCGATTGTATCAAAATACGATTTTTCCTCTGATGTGAGACTGCGAAAAATGTTCAGGGGCAGATGAATTGCCTTACAGTCAAGGCTTTTTGCGGAATTAACAAAGCTGTGAAGAATACATGGGGTGCTTTCTTTTTTGCAAATTTCAAGAACTTTTTTTGCAAGAGCGGTGTATTCCTCACGGGATAAATCCTTTTCACGCAGGATAATCGCTCTCGGATGTGCTTTTGCCGTTTTTTCAATTCTTGTCAGAAAGTCTTCGGCGCAAAGAGAGCGGTTTGTGACGCATAA
>JBJESI010000170.1:0-7498 GCA_051882715.1 Oscillospiraceae bacterium | reverse complement strand
CCTATTTTAGCTTGACTGAAAACTCAATTATATTTTCAGCAGGGCATTTCGCCTGAATAGAGCCTCCGTGCCCCTCTGCAATGCTGCGGGCAACGGAAAGTCCGATGCCGAATCCGCCTGTGCCGACATTTCGTGATTTATCCGCACGGTAAAAACGGTCAAACAGCTTTTCAAGGTCATCCGAATCAATTTTCTCACATTCATTGGAGGTACGAATCAAGATATCCCTTTTTGCTTTTTCAAGCGAAAAATAAACAGGAGCTCCGTCCACAGCGTATTTTATCGCATTGTCAAGCAAAACGGAAACAAGCTGTCGGATAGCGTATTCGTCGCCGTAATAGCTGATATTCGGAGCAATCGTAATATTCAGCTCGTGCCCCATCGAGCGGGCGAAGTCAACAAAGGATTCAGCAGTTTCACTTACGGTATCGCTGATAGAAAATTGCTTGAATTTCAGCGGAGATTCTTCCTCGTCCATGCGGGAAAGCGTTACCAGCGAGTTCACCAGCTCCTTAAGCCTTTCCGTCTGCGACATTGCCTTGTCAATCCATTTTTGCTTTCCCGTTTCCATTTCCAAGACCTTTAAGCTCGTTGCAATCACGGTAATCGGTGTTTTTAATTCATGACCGGCGTCCGTGATAAATTGCTTCTGCCGCTTTGCGCTTTCCGCAACAGGCTCAATCGCTTTTCCGGAAAAGAAAACGACCGGAATACACACAAGGACTATGCAGACAACCATTGCAGCAAAGGAGCAGACTGCAACAATTTTTACAGCACGAAGCTCCTGGTAGCAGTCAAGAAATACTGCCATATACCGATCTTCCCCGTGCTTTATGACACGGTATTTATAGTCGGAGTAATACCCATAGCCCGCACCATGCTTCAGCGCAACCGATATGTATTCGTCAATATCATCGTTTGTAATGGAAGCAATATGATCCAAATCGGCAAAAGACAGATTACCGCTTCCGTCAAAGCGCAAATTGAAATAACGGGTGGAATACGGAGCCTCCTGATTAAAAGGTGCCCCGCGGTTATCCGGTTTTCTTTTCGGAGCCTTGTCATCGGGACTATCTGCATTGTCTGTATCAGGCTCATCACGTGTAGGGATTGTCCCTTTATTTTCGCAAATCGTATCCAGCATTTCTTTCAAATCCGAATCGGTGGAAACAAAGTTTGCAATGTTTACAATAAGCGAGAGAATTAACATGACCACCGTGACAGATAACATGGCAATGCGTATAAACCGTTTTCTTAACCGCTTAATCATGTTTTATCCTCCAAAACATAACCAAGTCCTCGGTTTGCATAAACGGATACTCCTGAGCCGATTGTTTTCAGCTTTTTACGCAGATTAGAAATATGCACCCAAACAACATTGATTTCTGCGTTGCTGTCCCATCCCCATATCTTTTCCATAATCCGTTCCGCAGAAAATGTGATTTTAGGGGATCTCATAAACATTTCCATTAACTGAAACTCACGGCCGCTGAGCCGTATTGATTTATCCGCACATTCCATCATACCGTTACCGGTGTTTAAAGTAATATCTCCGAAAGAAAGCACGGTGGGTTTATATTCCTCGCTTCTCCGCAGAATGGCACGGACTCGGCAGATTAATTCGTCCGGCTCAAAGGGCTTTGGAAGGTAATCGTCTGCGCCGGCATTAAAGCCCGTAATACGGTCGTCCTTCTCTCCTTTCGCAGTAAGCATCATAATCGGCGTTTTAATGCCCTCATTCCGAAGCTTTTGCAAAACCTCAATGCCGTTCATTTTCGGCATCATGACATCCAAAATAATTGCGTCGTATTCACCGGACGCACCGTATTCATAAGCGGAAAAGCCATCGTTCACGGCGTCGACTGAAAAATGGTTTTTTTCAAATAAAACCGTCAGTGCTTCCGCCAAATCAAGCTCATCCTCCGCAATCAGCAAACGCATACTGTTCACCTGCCTTTATCTTTCAATAAGGGGATTGCCTAAGCTCCCGCTATATAAGCCGTACATTTCAAAAGCCGTATTTCCATACAATCATATTATATAAGCGGATTGCGAAAAAATCAACCGTAAAGTCACAACATCTCCCTGTCTGCTTCCTTACAGCAAACAATATTGAGATTACCGTTTCGGCATCTCAGCTCATCAATAAACGCTTTCGGCACATTACTGCCCTTTAATGTAATAAGATATTGAAGCTCATAAAGCGTTCCCATATTTGTTGTCTTGATTTTATCCAGAGAATAGCTTTTTAAATAAATATCGAATAAATCGTCGAAAAGTCCGTCATAGTCAAGATTTTCGGGAATGGTTATCTTCAAAACACGCTGAGAAGCGCCGCTTTGCCCGAAATTTATTGCAGTCAGCAGAAGCATCACAACGGCGATAACAGCAAAGAAAGCTATTCCCAAAACCACATATCCCATTCCGGTAGCAAGGCCGATGGTCATAGCAAGGAAAATCAAGCCGATTTCTTTTGCAGTTCCCGGTGCGGAGCGAAACCTTACAAGGCTAAAAGCTCCTGCTACGGCGACGCCTGCGCCGATGTTCCCGTTTACCAGCATAATGACAATCTGCACGATGGTCGGGATAATTGCCAGGGTAATTGCAAAGCTCTGTGAGCATTTGGTTTTGAACATGCTGATAAAAGCAGTACCTATTCCCAGCACAAGGGAAACAACAGTACAAATAAAAAAAGCAGTCATGGTAATTTCGGTTCCGATAATTGAATTAAGCACAGTGGAAAGCCTCCTCTTTTGTTTTTTCAATTTGGTTTTTGAGAATGTGGTCGAGATAGCAAGTGCCGTATTTGGAAAACGAGGTTGGGAAAACTCCCGCTTCCGAAAGTAACCCACTTAGCCATAACGGGCATACGCCCGGCATTTTGACCTCCATCAATATTCGGTTATCGGATATGATTGGCTGTCCGCAGTCGCCGAGACGCAAATCCAAATCGGTATCCCGCCACCGCATATTGGTATCAAAGGTAATGCGAAGATCAGGATCGTCAATTCCGGCAAAGGCTAAACGGTCGTAAGCGATAAACACCTTAGGCGTTGTATTATAAAATTTCTGAAACCAAGCAATTTCGTGTCCGATCTGTCCGTAGCGGCGGCACGGCTCCAGACCGTATAAAAACGGCTCTGCCAAACAGGCCTCTGTGGTAATTCTGCGTTTATAGACAATGCCGTCATACTTCTTCTTGAGTTCCACGAAAATTTTGCTGTCATCTGTGGGAACGCCGTAGCTGCGTACTCTCAATTTTTCTTTGTAAACAGGCTTTTCAACAGACGCACGAATGAGCCGCCAATCATCGGTATCATAATAAATATTGCATATCGTATATTCACCGTAGTCGTCCGGCTTTACATAAGGCTTCATTTGACTGAGCAGGAAGCTTTGCTGATGCGGCGTCAAAAAGTATTTTTTCTCATACCGTTCAAAGCTGCATTGAATTGCGTTTGCCATAGTAAACACCCTCCTTCGTTCCGTTCAAATAAAGTGCTTGCCTAAGCTTATAATAAAATGTTGACTTAAAGACTACCTAAAGAAAAAAATGCTGTTCCTTTAGGTAGCCTTTAACATTCTGCTGTAATATACAGCCATGGACGGAAAGGAGGATATTACGATGAAACATTCAAACCGAATAATATCTATAATTATATGCGCCGTTTTATCGGCAGGCGTCCTCAGCGCCTGTGCAGGCGGTTCTGATACAAACAGCGGCGGCGCCTTAACCGATACAGAAAGCGCACCGAAGGATGTATCAGAAGAAAGCGCCGAATTACCGGACATTTCAAATGCCGCAGTTATTACACTTTCGGACGAATCCGCAGCAGTATCGGGAAGCGGAGCAGAAGCCGAAAACAAAACTGTTACAATTACGGACGGCGGAGCTTATGTTGTTACCGGAAAGACGAGTGACGGCCGCATTATTGTAAACGCTCCGGATAAAGAAGTAACCGTTGTGCTGAAAAACGCCGACATCAGTTGCTCTTACGGAAGTCCTATCTATATATATAAATCGCTTCTCACAACCGTATACCTCACGGAAGGTACGGCAAACACGCTGACTGACGGCAGTAATTATACTTTCAGCGACAGCTTTTCCTCATCGGCAGATGAAGAACCGAACGCATGTCTTTATTCAAAATCAGACCTTGTGATTGCGGGAAGCGGTCAGCTAACCGTAAACGCAAATTATAACAACGGTATTACAAGCAAGGATACATTAAAAATAGAATCAAGCTCTGTTACAGTAACGGCTCTAAACCACGGCATCAACGGAAAGGACTGCTGTGAGATTAAAAATGCCGCTGTTAAAATTACCTCCGGAAAAGACGCGCTTCGTTCAACCAATGACAGCGACAGCGCTCTGGGATATATCGTAATTTCAAATTCTTCTCTTGATATAACAGCGGGAGAAGACGGTATTCAGGCAGAAAATACGCTTACAATAAACGGCGGCATCTGTAATATCACTTCCGGCGGAGGCAGCGGCGGAAGCGTTGCTTCTGATACAAGTGCAAAAGGATTAAAAGGCGTCTCAGGCGTCAGTCTGAATGACGGCGTCTATACTCTGAACTGTTACGACGACGCCATTCACTCGAACCAAAATGTATTGATTTCCGAAGGCACGTATACCATTACTACGGCAGATGACGGCATCCATGCAGATGAAAACACCTCAATTACAGGCGGAACCGTTAACATCATCGAGAGCTACGAGGGAATTGAAGGCATGTCTGTTGATATTTCGGGCGGTACAATCAATATTACTTCAAGCGATGACGGTATTAACGCCGCAGGCGGCATGGATCAGAGCGGAATAGGCCCTCGTCAGGATAATTTCTTCGGTTCGTCAAACTGCTGCATCAATATTTCAGGCGGAATAATTACGGTAGACGCCAACGGCGACGGTGTTGACGCAAACGGAAAGCTCACTGTTTCCGGCGGAGAGCTCTATGTAAGCGGCCCGACAAGCAACGGAAACGGAGCGCTTGATTATGACGGAGAGGCAACCATTACCGGAGGAATTGTCGTTGCGGCAGGCTCCGGCGGTATGGCGCAGAATTTCGGAAGCAGTTCTACACAAGGAAGTATCCTGTTAACCTATTCTACATCCTCGGCTGACACCATTACCTTAAAAGATTCATCCGGCAATACGCTCGTAAGCTATTCTCCGAGCAAGAGCTACAGCTGTGTTGTAATAAGCTGTCCGTCTGTAACAACCGGCAGCACCTATACTGTTGAAGCCTGCGGACAAACAACCTCTGTCACCATGAGCAGTCTGATATACGGTAATTCTACCGGCATGGGAGGCATGGGAGGCCCGGGAGGAGCAGGATTTATGGGAGACCGCGGCGGAAGGCCGTAAAATACTTTTTCTAATCTTTTGAAAGAAAGGATTGACGCCTATGCTTTGCTGAAAATGCAATAGGAATTTATAAAAATTATCCAAAGCGCAATAAAGTCAAACAGACAAAAACATTTAAGAAAGGACGCTATCTATGAAAAAGCAAAAGCTTTTTATGCCTGCCATGGCATTGCTTATATCCTTTGCTATGGCACTGGCAACAACTCCGTTTGCCTTCGCTTCAGAGTATGACGCCTCGGGAGCAACCTCATTTAACTTTTCCGATTCGGGAATTGCCGTAACCGAAGGGAGCTATACCGGATACAGTGTTGACGGTACGGCTTTAACAATCAACGGTGCAGGCACATATTTAGTATCGGGCAGCTGCTCTGACGGCTCAATTACAGTAAAAAAGGGCACTACCGGAGTAACCTTGGTGCTGAACGGTCTGACGCTTACCAGCTCGGACACAGCCCCCATCGCTTGCAACAAATCCAGCGAAGTCACGATTGTTGCGGCATCAGGCACAACAAATACGCTGACCGATTCAGCGTACAACAACGACGATATTTATACGGATAACACAAATGCGGAGAATGCCGTAATCAAATGCAAGGACGGTTCTCAGGTGACGATTTGCGGCGGCGGTACTCTTAATATCAATGCGAACGGCAAAAACGGCATTAAATCCGGCGCTACTACCGAAACCGAAGGCGAAGCATGGCTGTTGATACAGGGCTCTGTGCTTAATATTTCGGCAACCGTTAACGACGCCATCAATGCCGAACAGCTTCTCACAATTACCGGCGGTACAATTACAATAAGCGCCGCCGAGGACGCTATTCACAGCGACTATGTCTTGAACATCGGTTCAGAAGGAACAGCCGGTCCCAAGATTAACATTACAAATTGTTATGAGGGCTTAGAGGCGGCAACGCTCAATGTTTATTCGGGCGATATTACCATTCATTCCGTAGATGACTGTATGAACGCCGCTAACGCTGATTTGACAAATTATGCGTTCTCAATAAACATCGCAGGCGGAACGCTGTATATGGATACCACGTCCGGCGACGGCATTGATTCCAACGGAACACTAACTATCTCAGGCGGCACAACCGAGGTTTGGACAGCCAGCACAGCAGATAACCAGCCGCTGGATGCGGACGGCTCTATATCCATTACGGGAGGTACCGTTATCGGCGCAGGCGGTAGCTCAGGCATGGGAACCAATCTCAGCGCTTCTCAGGGATATGTAGTTTTCGGCAGCAGCGGTATGGGCGGCGGAATGGGCGGAATGCGTCCCGGACAGCCCGGTCAATCGGGCTCGTCTGTCAACATAGCTTCCGGCAGTGAAATTACGGTTAAAGATTCCTCCGGCAATACGGTTTACAGCGGAACGGCTCCCTGCAACTTAAGATATGTGATTTTTTCTTCAACTGATTTGACTTCAGGCAATACTTACACATTGTATTCAGGCACTTCAAGCGTCGCTTCTGCTACTGCACAGGGCGAATCCGGCAGTTCGGGCGGCGGACCTTCCACCCCCGGAGGACGTCCCGAAGACACAGACACTTCTTCCGAGGATACCGACATCACTTCCGAAGATACCGACACTACTTCCGAAGATACTGACACTACTTCCGAAGATACTGACACTACTTCCGAAGACACCGACACTACTTCCGAAGACACCGACACTACTTCCGAAGATACCGACACTTCTTCCGAGGATACCGATACTTCTTCCGAGGATACCGATACTGCCTCCGAGGATACCGACACTTCTTCCGAGGATACCGACACTGCCTCCGAGGATACCGATACTTCTTCCGAAGATACCGATACTCCGAACGATGTTAAGCTCGGCGATTTGGACGAAAACGGTGTTATCGACATTGCAGACGTAGTTCTTATGCGGGCAGGCATTGTCGGAAACATTAAGTTTACGGAAAATCAGCGCAAGGCGGCTGATGTAACCTGCGAAGGAGATATAAATATCACCGACGTGGTTGTTGTCAGAAATATGATTGTTAACGGCTGACAGTTCAATAGATAAGAAAAATGCTGATGCAGTTTTGCATCAGCATTTTTGTTATTCTTATCGTATTAAGACAGTCCGCTTATAACGCCGTTTTCGTCCAC
>JBJESI010000169.1:0-7540 GCA_051882715.1 Oscillospiraceae bacterium | reverse complement strand
AATAAGCGCGTCTCTTACGGAAGAAACGGAGTTAGGGTCGCAGATGATTTCCACAGCCTCGTCCTCAAAGGAAAAGTCGTCTGCGCCGACCTCCATGCAGTCCTCCATAACAGTTGCCTCGTCAAGCCCGTCGTTTTCCATAACGATAACGCCTTTTCTGCTGAACATAAAGGAAACACAGCCGCTTGTTCCGAGGTTTCCGCCGCATTTGTCAAAATAATGGCGTATATCGGAAGCCGTTCTGTTCTTGTTGTCCGTAAGGCACTCTACGATAACGGCAACTCCGCTGGGGCCGTAGCCCTCGTAAACATTGGTTTCATAGGTGTTCTTGTCGCCCTCGCCCGACGCCTTTTTGATTGTTCTTTCGATATTGTCGTTGGGGACATTATTCATTTTTGCCTTTGCGATAAGGTCACGCAGTCTGCTGTTGGAAGCAGGGTCTGCGCCGCCTTCTTTAACGGCAACCATAATCTCCTTGCCGATTTTGGTGAAAATCTTCGCCTTTGCCTGGTCGGATTTTTCCTTCTTGTTTTTGATGTTGTTCCATTTTGAATGTCCTGACATTGTAATTACCTCGCTTTACTTGCCGACGCCGCGCTCCGCAAGGGGCATAAAGCCTTCTCCCAGCACCTCGCCTGCATTGGTTATTATTATAAACGCCTTCGGGTCAATCGCCGTTACTATGCGTTTTATTCTGTAATATTGGTTTTTTGCGGCGGCGCACATTATTACGTCCTTATCCGTTCCGGAATATGCTCCCACCGCTTTTATTTTTGTCACACCGCGCCCCAGCTTCAGAATTTCTTCGGAAATCGGGTGAGCGGAGTTTGTAACTATGAATAGCAGCTTGCTCTGCGCCATACCGTAAATCAGCAGGTCCATGACCTTTGTGCTGACAAAAACCGATATCCCCGAATAAAGCGCGGCGTCGATGTTTTTAAAAGAAACAGCCGCAGTAATGAAAACCGCCGCATCGGTCAGCAGAGTGATACTGCCGATTTTTATATAAGGAATTTTTCTCTGAATGAGCCAGTTGACAATATCCATTCCGCCCGTTGTCGCCTCTCTTGTGTAAACCACGCCGAGTCCTGCGCCGATAAGCGCTCCGCCGAAAAGCGACGCCATAAGCCTGTCCCCCGAGTAGCAGGGAAGCATAGGGTAAATATAGTCCACCGCCGCCGTAAAAACAAAAAGCGAAAGGATTGTTTTTGCAATAAGCTTTTTGCCCAGATAAACCGTTCCGAGTATGATGATAGGAATGTTCAATCCGAGCGTAACAACGCCTATGGGGATATTAAAAAGCTTGTTTACAACCGTCGCAATACCGATTACTCCTCCGGGAGCAATATCGGCAGGCGCAGTGAAAAAGTACACTCCTGCGCCGTAAACGGCAGTCCCCGCCGCCACAACCGCAGTGTCAATCAAAAAAGCAAGCTTTTTGTTTTTTACAGCTTTCATTTTTCCTCCGAAAAAATTATTCACCGTGTTCCCATGCGATGTCAATGAATTTTTCCATTCTCTCAAAGTCGCCGATAAGATACAAATACCCGAAAAGAGCTTCCAGCCCCGTTGCATAGTGATACTGTGCGGAGTTTGCTCCCTTAGGGACATTGTTCGTCGAAGCATTTCTTCCCCTTCGCAGAACGTCCGCCTCCTCCTCGTTCAGCATCGGCTCAATAAGCCTTGCTATCTCTGACTGGAACGTAGCCTTTACCTTTTCTACGGATGACGAATGAAGCTTTTTTACAGGCGTATTTGCTTTCCTTATCAGTCTTTCACGTATGTAAAGCCCGTACACGGCGTCGCCCAAAAAGGCAAGCGCCAACGGACTGTATTGCTTTGCTTCCTTTGAAGCCATCGCTTCGCCCATTTTTCACCTATCTTACATAGTCAAATTCAAAATCGCCTATTCTTACTGCGTCGCCCTCTTCAATGCCCATCTGCTCAAGCCTGTCGATAATTCCGCTTGAACGCAAAACTCGCTGAAAATACTGAAGCGCAGAGTAGTCCTCTACGTTTACCGCAGAAAGTATTCTTTCAAGATGCGCCGATTTGATAACATAAGCGCCGTCCTCAAGCATTATGTCGTAAGCGTTTCTCTTCAGCTCACGCTCGAGGATTTCCTGCTCTGTAAGAGGCTCGGCTTCAAATTCTTTAATAGGCGGCAACGTGTCAAGCATTGCGCCGACCTCGTTAATCAGCTCCTTTGTTCCCCTGCCCGTAGCGGCTGAGATAACAAACAGCTTTAAGCCTTTTTCTTCAATGAAACGTCTGAAGTCCTCAAGCTGTTCCTCGCTTGCCATGTCCGCCTTATTTGCCGCAACAATCTGCGGCCGCTTTGAAAGCTCCTCGGAAAATCCCGCAAGTTCAAGATTTATCTTATCGAAATCGTCCTTAGGGTCTCTGCCTTCAATTCCGGACACGTCAACCACATGAACAATCAGCCGACAGCGCTCAACATGGCGCAAAAACTCATGACCGAGTCCCACGCCCTCGCTTGCGCCCTCAATAAGTCCGGGGATATCCGCCATAACAAAGGACTTTTCCTCGTCAAGTCTTACAACACCCAGCACAGGCGAAAGAGTGGTAAAATGATAGTTTGCAATCTTAGGCTTTGCGGCGCTTACAACGGAAATCAGCGTGGATTTTCCCACATTCGGAAATCCCACAAGTCCCACATCCGCAAGAAGCTTAAGCTCAAGAGTGAGGTCGTACTCCTCGCCCGGATAGCCCGGCTTTGCAAAGTTCGGAACCTGCCTTGTGGAGGTGGCAAAATGCTGATTGCCCTTTCCGCCGTCGCCGCCCCTTGCGATAAGGTAATCTCCGTCGCCCGAAACGTCGGCAATGAGCCTTCCAGTCTCGGAATCCCGCACAAGAGTGCCTCTGGGCACCTTGATAATCAGCGGAGGAGCGCTTTTGCCGGTGCATCTTGCGCCGCTTCCGTCCTCTCCCTTTTGGGCAGAAAACTTCTTTTTGTATCTGAAATCCACAAGCGTTGCCATACTGTCGTCAACCTTGAAGATTATGTTTCCGCCTCTGCCGCCGTCTCCTCCGTCGGGACCGCCTGCCGCAACATATTTCTCACGGTGAAAGGATACCGCTCCGTTGCCGCCGTCGCCTGCCTTTACCTTAATATTAACTTTATCGACAAACATTATTCGTATCCTCCCTGTCAAAAGCAAAGCCGCCGAAACCGAGTTCGGACGCTCCTCCAATGCCTAAGTTATAGTATTACCGATAAGGAGCGATTTTTTCTTATGAACAAAAAATAAGAGAAAGTCCCGTAAGCGTACAGGCACTTTCCCTTAAAACCATAGTCTTTCAAAGTCCCATCATCAAACGGTTTTGCCGAAAACGGCTGTTTCCGCCGGTATAGATGAATCGTCCCTGCCGGTGCAGAGAATACACATTACTGTTCTGCGTAAACGCTGACCTTTTTGCGGTCCTTGCCTACACGCTCAAACTTAACCTTACCGTCGATCAAAGCGAATAAGGTATCGTCAGAGCCCTTTCCTACGTTTTCGCCTGCATGAATGTGTGTTCCACGCTGACGAACAAGGATATTACCTGCGAGAACGCTCTGTCCGTCTGCACGCTTTACTCCGAGTCTTTTGGATTCAGAGTCACGGCCGTTCTTTGTAGAACCGCCTCCCTTTTTATGTGCAAAAAACTGTAAGCTGATCTTTAACATCTGTTACACCTCCAAATTTACGATTTTAATTGTTCCTTTGTACTGCGAAGACAAAAGCTCAAGATGATTTTTCAGCGCCGAGATAAGCCTTGTTGCATTCTCATCTGCCGCCGAAAGCCTCAGCCTGACTGTTTCGCCCTCCGCCTGTGCGTCTGCCTTAATACCGAACCCGTCGGTAACGGCATTCGCCGTCAGCATCACTGCCGAGGACACTCCTGCACAAACGATGTCGTTTCCGAAATCGCCGTAGTCCGCATGCCCTGCGACCTCAAAGCCAAGAAAATCATTCCCGCTTTTAAAAAAGCTTGCGGTAATCATTTTAAAAACTAAGCCTTGATTTCCTGAATCTGTACCTTTGTGTAGGGCTGTCTGTGTCCCATTTTACGCTTCTCGCCTTTTTTGGGCTTGTAAGTAAAAACAGTGATTTTCTTGCCCTTACCGTTCTTGATAACCTTTGCTGTTACGGCTGCACCCGAAACATAAGGAGCTCCAACAGAAATCTTTCCGTCTTCTGTGCCGACAACCATTACTTTGTCGAAGGTTACGGTTTCATCAGCATCAACTGCGAGCTTTTCGATATAAATCTCGTCGCCCTGCTTAACCTGATACTGCTTTCCGCCTGTTTCAATAACTGCGTACATTAAGTGTACCTGCCTTTTATAAATCTCGCTACATAAGGCGTGATGCGGCGCACCAACTTAAAGCCCCATATATGCGGCCTTTACATTCTAACACAAGAATTTTGTCTTGTCAACAATTTTCTCACGCTTTTTGCTGATTTTTTGCGGCAGTAAGCGTGTTTTTCATAAGCATAGCTATGGTCATGGGGCCGACTCCGCCGGGAACGGGAGTAATATATGACGCCACAGGCTCCACATTGTCGAAATCGACATCTCCGCAAAGCTTTCCGTTTTCATCTCTGTTCATGCCCACGTCGATTACAACTGCGCCCTCTTTGACCATATCCGCCGTAACAAGCTTTGCAACTCCTACCGCCGCAACGAGGATATCCGCTCTTTTGCAAACCTCTGCCAAATCCTTTGTTCTTGAATGGCAGATTGTAACTGTTCCGCTTTTATGGAGCAGGAGCATCGCCATAGGCTTGCCGACAATATTGCTTCTTCCGATAACAACACATTCCTTTCCGCAGATGTCCGTGCCGGTGCTAGCAATAAGCTCCATTACGCCTGCGGGCGTGCAGGGGAGAAAGCTGTACTCGTTTATCATAATCTTTCCCACGTTTACAGGGTGGAAAGCGTCCACGTCCTTTTCGGGAGAAATCGTGTTTATAACCGTTTTTTCGTCAATATGAGACGGAAGCGGAAGCTGAACAAGTATGCCGTTTACTTTTTCATCGGCGTTGAGTCTGCGAACAAGCTCAAGAAGCTCCTCCTGGGAGGTCTCCTCCGGCAGAGCATATTCAAAGGACTCGATATTGCACTCCGCACAGGCTTTTTTCTTGTTGTTAACATAAATCCTCGAAGCGGGATTGTCCCCTACTATAACAACCGCAAGGCCTGCCTTTATGCCGTTTTCCTCGATTTCAGCGCGGACGCTCTCTTTAACAATCGCCGCCTGAAGCTTTCCGTCAATAATCTGTGCCATTATAACCTCCGTCAGTTATTTCATAAATATCTCTGTTTTCAAGTATCTTTTGTGCGTTATTCATCATTTTTCTTAATTTTCCTGCGCCCAGTTTCTTTGTTATTCTCGCCGCCGCCTCGTCCATATGGGGAGGTCTTGTATGCAGATTATGCACATCGGAGCCGAGAATATTCGCCGTGTTGTTTTTGATAAGCTCCATGCAAAATCTTCTTTGCGTCATGCTGAGAAATGATGAAGCATTTATCTGTCCCACTGCCCCTATGGACATGAGCTTATATATATCGCTCTTTTGAGTAAAGCGCACGTATCTTTCGATATGCGCCATAATCGGAGAAAAGCCTTTTCGTACTATGAGATTTTCAACCGCGCGCAGAGTAGCTCCGTCAAAATACCGATACGGCATCTCAAGGAGAAGATAGTCCGTCCCCTGTATATAAAGAGGACGCAGATCGTCCTCCTCAAGGGACGGCGTAAAAAGAACCTCTGCGCCGAGAATTATTTCGGGAATTTCCTCACCGCCGGAGACTTTCTTCAGCTGTTCAAACGCTTCCGACCGCCTGCCGATAAAATCGGAAACGCTCTCGTTCTGCTTGTAGTAGTGAGGCGTGGCGACAACCGTCCTTACTCCCTGCCTCCAAAGCGTTTTGAGGATAAGCAAGGACTCTTCGGGACTTTTGGCGCCGTCGTCAATCCCCGGGATTATATGCGAATGAAAGTCAATCAACGCTTTCTACCCCCATATTTACTTGTCTGAAGCTCCTGTATTTTCCTGAACGGAAGAGTACGTAAGATATGCCCCGTCATAATTACCTCTTCTGCGCCTGCCGCCTCTCGGAACGCATGAGGTTTTTATCATGCCGAGCACCTTGCCGTCGGCAAGCTTAATCTTACGCAGACTTTCCCTTATATCCGTATGGGTTGTGCTGCCCTCCTTGACAATGAAAACAATTCCGGAAATATACTGATTAAGAAGCTGAGAATCAATAACCACATCCACAGGCGGCATATCAATAAGAATAATTTCATATCTTTTCTGCATCTCGGCAAGAATCTCAGCCATGCTATCGGAAGCAAGAAGCTCCGCAGGATTAGGAGGGATAGTACCCGAGGTAATGACATCGAGATTTTCGCCTACGTCCCTGTTTATGGCTTCATCCACCGTGCAAAAGCCGCAGACTGCATTTGCAAGCCCGTTCGGATTGCTTATTTTCAGCCTTCTGTGAACCGTAGGCTTACGAAGGTCGCAGTCGATAAGAAGTGTTTTCTTTCCCGCTTTTCCGAGAGAGATAGCTATGTTTATGCAGGTTGTGCTTTTTCCCTCATGAGAAGAGCAGCTTGTAAAAACAACGGTATGCTTACTGCTTGTAGAAATAGAGAAAAGTATGTTTGTCCTTGCCATTTTATAAGACTCGGACACAGTAAACTTCGCAGCGTCGCTTAAGGTGTATTCATTCTTTTTCACAATCAGTCCTCCTTTTTGGGAATATAATATGTCTTATATCTGCCGTATTTGTATTTGTTACCCGCCGATTTCAGTGAAAAATCAATAATCTCGGCAAATACCGGTATTCCGTAGATTTCATACAAATCATCGTTAGACTTAACCTTTGTATCAAGTAAATCCGCAACGAAAACAGCAAGCACCGATATCATAAAGCCTGCGGCTGCGCCCATCATCACATTTCTTTTAACATTGGGGTATACCTGGTGGTAGTTTGCTGTGATATTTGTGTTAAGACGCTTCATATTACCTGTGTCAACAATGCTTTTGTAGGCGTCGGGAGCAACGGTTACGAGAATTTCCGCAACACGTCTCGAAAGCTCGGGACTGCTTGTGGTAACGGAAACCTGGAGAATTTCCGAATTTTCTATTGCGGTAACCGAAATCATTCCGCCGAGCTGACCTGTGGAAAGCACGATGCCGTCCTCTTCTTTCAAAGTTTCCGCCATAGGGACAAGCACTGCGTCGGTTTTAAAGATATGCGAGCAGGTATTTGCAAGACGCTGAGCCGCAGAAAGGTCGCTCGATGTAATCGTGTCTCCCGTTGTGATTTTGTTTTCCACATACAGCTTAGCTGTGGAAGTATAAAGCGGCGTTATGCAAAAATCCGTATAGAGATAGGACGCAAAAGCCATAAACACAGTAGCTATTACGATAATCTTCCAACGCTTGAGCAAAGCAAGTAAAATTCTTTTAATATCTATTTTGTTCTCCATATTTCCTCCGTTTACTTAACTGTTTCC
>JBJESI010000168.1:0-1752 GCA_051882715.1 Oscillospiraceae bacterium | reverse complement strand
TCCCTAATGCCTAAGCATTATAGGAGCATCCGAACTCGGTTTTGGCACAGAACATTTGCTTAAGGAGGAAGATTATGAGCGAAACTGTTATCAGGGTAACCGACGTTACAAAGGTTTACAAGCTTTACGAAAAGCCCATGGACAGATTAAAGGAGGGGCTTTCGCTTACACATAAAAACTATCACACAGACCATTTTGCGCTGAATAAAATCAATCTCGAGGTCGGCAAGGGCGAATGCGTAGGCATTATCGGAACAAACGGATCGGGAAAGTCCACGCTTCTGAAAATAATTACAGGCGTTTTAAATCCCACCGAGGGAAAGGTTGAAATCAACGGAAAAATAAGCGCCTTGCTTGAGCTGGGCGCAGGCTTTAACATGGAATACACCGGCATCGAGAACATCTATCTCAACGGAACGATGATGGGCTTTTCCAGAGAGGAAATGGAGCAGAGAATAAACGACATCATCGAATTTGCCGAAATCGGGGATTTTATCAATCAGCCTGTCAAAACATACTCCAGCGGTATGTTTGCAAGACTTGCTTTTGCGGTTGCAATAAACGTCGACCCCGACATACTTATTGTTGACGAGGCTCTCAGCGTAGGAGACATCTTCTTTCAGGCGAAGTGCTTCAGAAAATTCAATGAATTTAAGGACAAAGGCAAGACCATACTTTTTGTGTCCCACGATTTGAGCTCAATTCTTAAATATTGCGAAAGAAGCTTGCTTATTCATCACGGAAATCAGATTGCCTGCGGAAAATCCAAAGAGGTTGTCGATATTTACAAAAAGATACTTGCAAACCGATATGACGAAAAAGAAAACGCCGTTAAGGAAACTAAGATTGACGATATTAAGCCTGCCGCAGTTAATCACGACGAAAAAAGCTCAAAAAAATGGCGTGAAAGCATGGTGGAAAACGCAAATTGCGTGGAATACGGCGAAAAGGACGCGGAAATTGTGGATTACGCCGTTGTTGACAGCAAGGGCAATATCGGCTCAACCATAGACAAGGGCACGGAATTTACCATTAAATCGAGAGTGCATTTCAACAAAACCATTGACAACCCGATTTTCACATTTACGATAAAGGACCGCAAGGGAACGCCTATCACAGGCTCAAACACCATGCTTGAATCAAAAACCATTGAGCATGTTGAGGCAGGAACGGATGTAGTGGTATCGTTTAAGCAGAAAATGAATTTGCAGGGCGGTCAGTACTTGCTTTCAATAAGCTGTACGGGCTACGATATAGACAATTTGATTGTTCACCACAGACTGTACGACGTGTGCTTTTTGGAGGTCTTTTCGGTAAAGGACACCGTCGGATTTTACGATATGGACAGCACGGTTACCTACGACATCATCAAATAGCTCTCAGGGAAATTCCCTTATGAAATGGAGTTTATTATGCAGGATAACGCCAAAATCAATAAATCGAATACTCTTTCGGCGGAGGAGCTTAGCAGTCTTTCGGATATTGCGGGCCGTTTTGAGGATTATTCCGAGGCGGTTTGGGACAAGCCGAATTATGCAAAGCTTGATAACCTTTCCTGCCACCGTGAGAATATAATTCAGTGGTATCCCTTTAAGGAGGGAGCCTCTGTGCTTGAGCTTTGTGCCGAATGCGGAGCGGTAACAGGCGGCTTTGCCGGCAGAGCAGGCAGGGTACTGTCAATTACGGACAGCGAGGAAAAGGCAAAAATAATCCGCACCCGTTACGGGAGTCTCAAAAACCTTGAGGTTGCAG
>JBJESI010000167.1:0-7578 GCA_051882715.1 Oscillospiraceae bacterium | reverse complement strand
AGTTGTCTTTCTGCTCTCGATAACCTTCGGGGAGTTGGTGAAGATTTCCATTCCGTTGTTTACGGGGTAAACGCAAGCCGCTACGAGTGAACGCGCGCCCTTTACCTCGACAACACAGATACGGCAAGCGCCGATTTCGTTGATTTCCTTAAGATAGCAAAGAGAAGGAATTCTTATTCCTGCAAGCTTTGACGCTTCAAGTATGGTAGAGCCTTTGGGAGCAGAAACTGCAATCCCGTTTACTTTAATATTTACATTTTCCATTATAAAACTCTCCTTACTTCTTGATTATCGCACCAAACTTACATGTGCTCATACATACGCCGCACTTAATGCACTTAGACGTGTCAATCTTATGAGGATTTTTAACAGAGCCTTCGATTGCGCCCACAGGACACTTTCTTGCACATGCGGTACAGCCCTTGCACTTGTCCTCAACGATTTCGTAGGAAAGAAGCTTCTTGCAGACGCCTGCGGGACACTTCTTGTCAACGATGTGAGCCATGTACTCGTCACGGAAGTAACGGAGCGTTGAAAGAACGGGGTTCGGAGCTGTCTGACCGAGGCCGCAAAGAGCGTTTGCCTTGATGTAGTAGCAGAGCTTTTCAAGCTTGTCGAGATCCTCAAGAGTAGCCTTGCCCTCGGTGATTTTTGTGAGAATTTCATACATTCTCTTTGTACCGATACGGCAGGGAGTACATTTTCCGCAGGATTCGTCAACCGTAAATTCCAGGAAGAACTTTGCGATGTCAACCATGCAGTTGTCCTCGTCCATAACGATAAGTCCGCCGGAGCCCATCATGGAGCCGATTGAAATAAGGTTGTCGTAGTCGATGGGGATGTCAAGATGCTCGGCAGGGATACAGCCGCCGGAGGGGCCGCCCGTCTGAGCCGCTTTGAACTTCTTGCCGTTTGGAATACCGCCGCCGATTTCCTCGATAACCTCGCGGAGAGTTGTTCCCATAGGAATTTCAACAAGACCTGTGTTGTTGATTTTTCCGCCCAGAGCAAATACCTTTGTTCCCTTTGACTTTTCTGTTCCCATCGAAGCGAACCAGTCAGCTCCGTTAAGGATAATGCGGGGAATATTTGCGTAGGTTTCTACGTTATTAAGAATTGTAGGCTTTCCGAAAAGTCCTTTTTCCGCAGGGAACGGAGGTCTGGGACGGGGCTCGCCTCTGTGACCTTCGATAGAGGTCATAAGAGCTGTTTCCTCGCCGCAAACGAAAGCTCCTGCGCCGAGACGGATGTCGATATCGAAATCAAAGCCTGTTCCGAAGATATCCTTGCCGAGAAGTCCGTACTCTCTTGCCTGATTGATAGCGATACGCAGACGGTTTACCGCAATAGGATACTCTGCACGAACATATATGTAACCTTGATTTGCGCCGATAGCGTAGCCTGCGATAGCCATTGCTTCGAGAACAACGTGGGGGTCGCCCTCAAGCACGGAACGGTCCATAAATGCACCCGGGTCGCCCTCGTCGGCGTTACAGCAGACATATTTCTGGTCTGCGTCGGGAACGATGTTTCTTGCAAGCTTCCACTTCATACCGGTGGGGAAGCCGCCGCCGCCTCTTCCGCGGAGACCCGAATCGAGAATAGTCTGGATTACCTCGTCGGGAGTCATCTCGGTAAGAACCTTGCCCAGAGCCTGGTATCCGTCGTAAGCGATGTATTCTTCGATGTTTTCGGGGTTTATAACGCCGCAGTTGCGGAGAGCAACACGGTGCTGTTTTTTGTAGAAGTTTGTGTCGTTAAGCGACTTGATTCCGCTTTCTTCAACGGTTTCGTCGTAAACAAGCCTTGTAACGATACGTCCCTTGAGAAGATGCTCGGAAACGATTTCGGGGATATCCTCCGCCTTAACCATTGAGTAGAAGGTTCCCTCGGGATAGATAATCATGATAGGGCCCAAGGCGCAAAGTCCGAAGCAGCCGGTTTTTACTACCTGAACCTCGTCCTTAAGACCGTTTTTTTCGATTTCTGTATGCAAAGCGTCGATAATTGCCTGGCTTCCTGAAGAGGTACAGCCTGTTCCTCCGCATACAAGAACGTGAGAACGATACATTCTGTAAGCCTCCTTATTTAATTGTGTATTTTGAAACTACTGTTTTTCCGATGAGATGCTTTTCGATAACCTCGGCAGCCTTTTCGGGAGTCATTTCCACATATGTAACCTTTTCCTCGCCGGGAACGGTTATTTCAACGATAGGCTCGTATTTGCAAAGACCGATGCAGCCTGTCTGAGTTACCATAACATCTGAAAGTCCCTTTTCGGCAACGCCGTCCACAAAAGCGGAAAGAACGGGTCTTGCTCCTGCCGCAATACCGCAGGTAGCCATGCCGACAACAACTCTTGTGATGTTTTCTTCTTCGCCGCGCAGACCGATTTGTCCCTGCATTTTATCACGAATTGCCTGTAATTCTGCTAAACTTTTCATATTTTCCTCCTTTAGATGATTAAAGCGCCGTATCAAGAACGGTCTGTGCTGTATTTTCACGCAGAAAATCCATTATAAAGGCGGAAACCTCGGGTGCGTCAAAGGAAATGCCGCCGAGAATTTCACGCATCTGCCTTGTGTCCAGAACAAATTCTCTCGAATCAACACGGAACGTGTAGACAAAATCTATCGAGGTGTTCATGGTGACGAGAGCGTGAATTGTGGCGCACATATCGCCCAGAGGCATTCTGTCGATATTCGAGATAACGAAGCTCGCCGTAACGGAAGTTCCCTTGCCCTCCTGCGACTCTATTGAAAAATCTCCCCCCGCAGACTCAGCCGCCAGCTTGTAAAAAGGAATACCGAGTCCCACACGCCTTGTGGTTCTGGTAGTGAAAAACGGGTCGCAAACCCTTTCAAGCTGTTCTCTGCTCATACCCTTGCCGTTGTCACGGATAACGATAGTGAGCAAATCCGCCGCCGTGTCCGCATTAACTGATATTTCAATCAGCGTCGCCTGAGCTTTTACGGAATTCTGAGCTACATCCAGCACATTGAGAGAAAGCTCGTTCATTATGCGTTTTTGTATTTTTCGATGATACCGTCAACGTCCTTAACAGTAAGGCGGCCGTAAACCTCGTCGTTTACTGTAAGTACGGGAGCAAGTCCGCAGGCGCCGATGCAGCGGCACGCTTCGAGAGAGAATTTTCCGTCGGGAGTGCATTCTCCGCCCTGGATACCGAGCTTTTTGCAAAGCTCTGCGTAAATGTCGCCCGAGCCTTTTACGTAGCAGGCAGTACCGAGACATACGGAAATCTTGTACTGACCCTTAGGCTGGAGAGAAAACTGCGAATAGAAAGTGGAAACGCCGTAAACCTCCTCCAGGGGAACGCCCATTTCCTTGGCGATTATAGACTGAACCTCAATGGGAAGATATCCGTAAATCTCCTGAGCTTCCTGCAAAACAGGCATCAGAGCGCCCTGCTGGTCAGCGTGAGCGGCAATGACTTCCTTAAGCTTTGCTTCCTGCTCGGGAGTTCCCGAAAAAGGAACTGAACATATTTTTGCCATTTGTAAACCTCCTTAAAAATAATCAAGCCTTTTAGGCGATATTAATTCTTTGCAGGTTAAAACCGTCCGCAGGACAGAAAAACCTACATTAAATCATATAGGAGAATTATATCATATTTTTTAGAAAAAATCTACAAAATCCACAAAAAAATATGTCACATACATTAAGGCTTTGTTTTGTGCATTATCAACAATTTTCGATAAACAAATTCAACCTATTTGCTCTTGAAAAGAGGGAAAAATTTTGCTATTCTTAGTTTATGAGGATAATTTGAAGTCTAAAACTATTTTTTTCGGAGGTTTTCAATGACTATCGGTGAAATCAGAGAGCTTCTCGGCGCACAGTTTCTCTGCGGAGAGGAGCACGCTTCAAAAGAGGTTCATACCGCCTGCGGCTCGGATATGATGAGCGATGTGCTTGCTTTTGTTAAGGATCAGGCTGTGCTTCTCACGGGACTTAACAACCCGCAGGTTGTCCGTACGGCGGAGATGATGGATATAATCTGCATTTGCTTTGTCAGGGGCAAAAAGCCCGACGAGGCTATGGTGGAGCTTGCCGAGGAAAGAGGTATCGTTTTGCTTGCCTCCGACATAAAGATGTTCGAGGCGTGCGGAATTCTTTACGAAAAGGGCTTAAGAGGAGGCAGACATAATTGAGCAGTCTGATGAAATGGAGTTACAGTGTCTGCAGCGACGACTTCACCCGCGCGGGGGAGGCTTCCTCCGACGTAAAGAAAAAGCTCCGTCAGATGGGAGTTTCGCCGGATATAATCAGAAAAGTCGCCATCGCCATGTACGAGGGCGAAATAAATATGGTTATCCATGCAAACGGCGGAGAAATCACGGTGGAGGTTACTCCGGACGAGATAATTATGTGCCTTAAGGACAAGGGACCGGGAATACCCGATATTGAAAAGGCGATGACCGCAGGCTTTTCAACCGCAAGCGAGAACATTCGCCAGCTGGGATTCGGCGCGGGAATGGGACTTCCCAACATGAAAAAATACAGCGACGAAATGGATATAGACACGGTTCTCGGAGTGGGAACCACCGTTACGATGAAGGTGAAGCTTGCGGGATAGCGACCTTCGGAAGGGAGGCTTGTTGTGAAAAACAATTCGGTAATTCTTGACAAGGAGCTTTGTCAGGGCTGCACAAACTGCTTAAAGCGCTGTCCTACGCAGGCGATAAGAGTGCGGGGAGGCAAGGCTCACATCCGGCGGGATTTTTGCATTGACTGCGGCGAATGCGTAAGGGTATGTCCGCATCACGCAAAGGTGCCCGTGTATGACAGGCTTTCTTCGATGGAGAAATACAAGTACAAAATAGCTCTGCCCGCTCCGTCTTTTTACGGGCAGTTCAATAATCTCGACGATATAAATATAGTTCTCAGAGCTCTGCGGCTTATGGGCTTCGACGATGTTTACGAGGTGTCCGCAGGGGCGGAAACGGTTTCCGAGCTTTCAAGAAAGTATGCGGCGGAAAACCCCGACAAAAAGCCGTTTATTTCCTCTGCGTGCCCTACTGTGGTGAGCCTTATCAAGGTAAGGTTTCCCAATCTCATCGACCACCTTCTGCCCATAAAAGCTCCTTTTGAGCTTGCGGCGGAGCGCGCCAAGGAAAATGCCGTGAAGAAAACCGGGCTTTCGCCGGAGGAAATCGGAACGTTTTTCATTTCCCCCTGTCCCGCAAAGAAAACGGCGTCGGAGGCGCCCATCGGCACGGAGCGCTCGGCGGTTGACGAGGTTCTCGCCATAAAAGAGGTTTATCAGAAAATCCTGCCCTTTATGAAGGAAACGGCAAACGACTCCGAGGAGCTTGCCATATCGGGAAAAATCGGCGTAAGCTGGGGATTTTCGGGCGGCGAAGCGGGCGGTTTTCTTTCGGACAGCTACCTTGCCGCAGACGGAATAGAAAATGTAATCCGTGTTCTTGAGGACCTTGAGGACAGGAAGTTTACGGACCTTGATTTTATCGAGCTCAACGCCTGCAGCGGCGGCTGTGTGGGCGGAGTGCTGACGGTGGAGAACCCCTATGTTGCAAAATCCAGAATGAAGAGTCTGCGACAATATATGCCCGTTACGGCAGGGGCGTGCAATCACGGAGGCAAGGATTCCTACTGGACGACGGCTGTTGAATTTGAAGATATTTACAAGTTGAGCTCGGATTTCGGAGAAAGCATGGCTATGCTTGCGAGAGTGGAGGAGCTTGCCGCAAGACTGCCCGGACTTGACTGCGGAACCTGCGGAGCGCCTACCTGTATGCTTTTTGCGGAAGATGTGGTCAGAGGCTACGCCGAGGAAAACGACTGCATCTATATGCTAAAGGAGCATTTGCAGGATATTTCGGATTCTTTGAACAAACTCAATTCTTTAAAGTGAGGGTTTTATGAAAATTTCGGAGCTTATTGAAAAAACGGGCTGGAGGGTTTTAAGCGGCGCTGATTTGCAAAGAGAGGTACAGTGCGTTTACACCTGCGATTTGCTCAGTGTTGTAATGGGAAAAGCGCCCTCTTCCTGTGCTTGGGTTACGGTTATGAGCAATATAAATTCCGTTGCGGTCGCCGCTTTGGCGGATATAAGCGTAATCGTTCTTGCGGGAGGAGCGTCCCCGGACGAAGCCGCCGTGGAAAAGGCAAGGCTTGAGGGGATAAATATGCTATTGTCCGATAAACCTATTTTTGAAACCGCACTGGAAATACACGGACTTTTGGCTTAAAATAATCCGTTTTATACATAAAAGGAGGTGACGCCGTGCTTGCGCTTTCCTATGATTTGCACATACATTCTTGCCTTTCGCCCTGCGGCGACAATGAAAGCACTCCCGCAAATATTGTGGGAATGGCATATATTAAAGGGCTTGACGTGATTGCGCTCTGCGACCACAACACGGCGAAGAACTGTCCTGCGGCGGCGGAGGTTGCAAAGGCTTACGGAGTCACCCTGATTTGCGGAATGGAAATAACAACCGAGGAAGAGGTTCACGTGGTTTGCCTGCTGCCGAGCCTTGAAGCGGCGCTTGAGCTTGACGAATACGTAAACGCAAGGCTTTCTCCCGTGGAAAACCGCCCCGAAATATTCGGCGACCAGCTTATCATGGACTGCGATGACAATATTATCGGCAGGGAAAGCAAGCTTCTGATAAACGCCGTCTCAATTTCCTTTGAGGAGGTTTTTCCTCTTGCCCAAAGCTTCGGCGGAGTGGCTTTTCCGGCGCATGTGGACAAGGCGGCGAATTCTCTTATTTCAAACCTCGGCTTTGTGCCGCCGGGTTCCGAATTTAAAACCGCCGAGGTAAAATATCCTCAGCGGCTTGAAGAGCTTACAAGGGCTCATCCTTATTTTTCTTCCTGCAAGATAATCACAAATTCCGACGCGCACTATCTTCAGGACATTAACGAGGCGAAAAATTTTCTCCACGCCGAGGAAAAAACTGCGGCAGCGGTGATAGACGCTCTCAAAAACCCACAAGGAACAGGAAATCAGAATGCTTTCGATAATAATTATAAATCACAATACAAATAAGCTTTGCGCCGATTGCGTGCGGTCGGTAAGGGAGTCCGTGGACAGCCTCGGCTACGAAATAATAATCGTGGACAATTCCGATGACGATAACGAGCTTTTTTTCTCCGACGGCGCAGACCTCAAGGTGGTAAGGTGCGAGAACAAAGGCTTCGGCCACGCCTGCAATATCGGTGCGGCAAACGCCTCGGGCAAGTATCTGCTTATGCTTAATTCGGACACGGTAGTCGACAAGGGCGCTCTTGACAAATGCGTTTTGTTTCTCGAAAACCACAGCGAAGCGGGAGCGGTTGGAGCAAAGCTTCTGCTTTCGGACGGCACAATGGACCACGGCTGCCGCAGGGGTTTTCCCACTCCGTCGGCAAGCTTTTACTATATGATCGGCTTTGACAAACGCCACCCCGAAAACAAAAAGTACGGCGCTTACAGGCTAAGCTATCTGCCGGAGGACGAAACCTGCGAGGTTGACGTGATTTCGGGAGCCTTCCTTATGACGGAGCGCTCGCTTTACAACGAGCTGGGCGGCTTTGACGAGGACTTTT
>JBJESI010000166.1:0-7582 GCA_051882715.1 Oscillospiraceae bacterium | reverse complement strand
TTTAAAACTAAAGGAGTCTGTGATTATGAAACGCAGTTTTAATTCAGTGATTGCCATAGCGTTAAGTATATGCTGTTTGTTTTGCGGATGCTCTGAGGGCGGCAATAATTCCTCCGATGCTTCAGACTCAAAAGAAGCTTCTTTTGCAGGCACGCAGTCTGTTGAGGAAGAGCCTCTTTCAATTCAAACTCCCGGCGGCGCTGTTGTAGTGGGGAAGATTGATAAGGATGAAAACGGTTGGTATTTTGCCCCCGAACGGCCGCTTACCGTTGAGCTGACATATTATTTGGATAACCCTGAGCATTTTGAAAAGCTTACACGCATTTCTATGTATGATACATCCGAGGACGGTATGGATAAATCCGTTTATCAAGGTGAAACGGTAACGGTGACGGGAATGCTGCAGAATTACCGCGGCGCAGGTACGCTTTATTTGTATCCTTATAAAATTGAGCGGGGAAAAACCGTGTCCGAAAGCTATGCTGTTCCCGATTTACAATATCCCGATGACGATCAGGCTGAATACGACCCGTCGTTTTCTGTTTCGGCATTGATGGCGCCGATAGTTGAGAACGGTCATTATGTTTACAATCCGTACACCGTTACACAGGACACGCTTGAAGGCATGGGAAACGGATTTGCGGATTTTTATGTATTATTTGTTGACGCATGGCTTGAATATAAGGAAAGCTGTCCGTGTCCTGACAAGTACTTTGCCGAAATGCTTTCCACTGTGCTGCTTTATGAATTTCCGCTTTTCACCGCCGACGGAAAATATGATTATTGGACCGACTATGATGAAAGCGCAGGAGTTATTCGCTGGAGCTACACAAGCTCAAGCAAGGAGGAACATGACCGCCTGATTTCGGATTTTAAGGCCGCCGCAAATCGGCTCCTTGAACAGGTTGACCCGAATCAATCCGAGCAGCTTCGTGCACAGGCGCTGTACCATGCTTTTTGCAAGTCAATTACATATGACTATGATGTGGCTGAATCACACAATAATGTCGAAGCCTATTATGCCTACACAAAAGGCCGCGGCGTTTGCACTACTTTTGCCTGTGCGCTTTCGCAGTTGTTTGCACAAATCGGCATCGAATCCACTGTTGCTTCAGGTTCAACCGCCTCAGGCGACGGACATGTTTGGAACACAGTCGTAATTGACGGTAAAATGTATTTTTGCGACAGCACCTATGAATTATCTTGGAATGACGGTTCGGCATACGCTTATTTCGGAATGACCTTGCAGGACAGACTGAACGACGGAAGCGGATTTACTGCGGACGGAATCAGCATAGGAACGATTAATATCCGCTCGGCAAATGAGGTAATTTTATCAGACAGAACATTACAAATAAAATAATTTATTCAGCGATATATGTAATGATAAAACATTATTTAAGGAAGCGGGCACATGGAAAAGTTTTTGAGTTTTATTACTTCTCCGAAAATATCAGGAAGGTACATACGGCACATTTGATAATAAATAATCGCCTTTTTGGCGCTTAAACGAAACGGAGAAGATTTTATATGACATTACAGCAGCTGCACTATGCGATAACAATATCCGAAACGGGGTCGCTCAACAAGGCGGCGGAGATTTTATATGTTGCTCAGCCCTCGCTGACAGGCTCTATGCAGGAGCTGGAAAAGGAGCTGGGCATTACAATATTCCACCGGAGCGGACGGGGAGTTTCGCTTACCAACGACGGGCTTGAATTTATCACTTATGCAAGACAGGTATACCATCAGTATGAAACTCTGATGAGCAAATACGGCAAGGCAGGGAAGCGCAAAAAGAAGTTCGGCGTTTCAACTCAGCACTATTCTTTTGCCGTTAAAAGCTTCGTGGAGACAGTTAAGCATTTTAACACGGAGGAATACGAATTTGCCATAAGAGAAACCAAAACAAAGGAAGTAATAGACGACGTAAAAACATCAAAAAGCGAAATCGGGATTCTGTATCTCAGCGACTTTAACCGCAAAGCTATTGAAAAGCTTCTGCGGACTAATAATCTTGAATTTCACAAGCTGATTGAATGTGACGCCTATGTTTATCTTTGGAAAGGACATCCCCTTGCACAAAATAAATCAATATGTTTTGAGGAGCTTTCCGATTACCCGTGCCTGTCCTTCGAGCAGGGAGCAAGCGGCTCGTTTTATTTTGCAGAGGAAATTCTAAGCACAAGCGAATACACAAGGACAATCAAGGCAACCGACCGTGCCACAATACTGAACTTGATGGTGGGACTTAACGGCTATACGTTATGTTCGGGCATTATATGCGAGGAATTGAACGGCTCGGACTATATTGCCGTTCCGTTTGAAACCGATGAAGATACTGTCGGAAGCAAGATGGAGATTGGATATATCGTAAACAAGAACATTATCTTAAGCAGTATAGGAGAAATGTATATCAGCGAAATCAAGCGGTATCTTAATTCACAGAGCAAAGAATAAGGCAAAGATATAGGTTCAGCCTATTACTTAGTATTTATATAGGATATTGGACAAATGCCGAATCAGCCGATATAATAAAGACATCAAGAACAAAGGAGGCCGCTGATCATGACGATTGTCAAAAAAGCAGGACACATCGGATACGGGAATATGATGCGACCTGAAAGCTGTCATATTATTCGATGTAATACGTTCCGAATGTGACGTTTGACGCCGCATATTAATCGAACGGCATTCCCTCGGATGTCTTACAGGAATTCGGAACAACGATGCCGATTAATTTTTGGGCATCATAATAGAAAATTACAAAAAGAAAGGCTGATTATACCATGAAAAAATCTATAAATAGAATTATTGCCGTTTTATCCGGCGCAATACTGACGCTGTCCGTGTTTGCCGGATGCTCGGGAGAAAAAGCAATTACAATAGCAGTCCCCAACGACACTACAAACGAAGCCCGTGCGCTTCTTCTGCTTCAGGAGCAGGGATATATAAAGCTGAAGGACGGAGCGGGAATTACCGCAACGGTTAAGGATATTGAAGAAAATCCTCATGGCATTGAATTTAAAGAGGTTGAAGCGGCTCAACTCCCCAATGTTTTAAAGGATGTTGATTACGCTGTTATAAATTCAAATTATGCGATTGAGGCAAAGCTGAATCCCGTTAAGGATTCTCTTGCAATCGAGGGCTCTTCCTCAGCCTACGGAAACATTTTAGCTGTTAAAGAGGGAAACGAAAGCACCGACTGGGCTAAAGCTCTTAAGGCGGCGCTTGAAAGCAAAAAGGTTGCCGAATTTATCGCAGAAAAATATGACGGCGCTGTTGTAAGCACAGTGGACAATCCCGGCGACGGCTTTGATTCCTCTGTTGATTACGATAAGCTTTCGGGAACAACCATTTCCGTTGCGGCTTCCCCCACACCCCACGCTGAGATTTTAGCAGTTGTAAAGGAAATTCTTGAAGAGAAAAACATTAAGCTTGATATCAAAGAGTTCACAGACTATGTTCAGCCGAACAATGTTGTTGAAAGCGGAGAGGTTAACGCAAATTATTTTCAGCATCTGCCTTATTTAGAGGACTTTAATGCGGAAAACAAAACTCACATTGTATCCGCGGCGGTTATCCATGTTGAGCCGATGGGACTTTACGGAGGCAAGCAGACCTCGCTGGACGCAATCAGTAAATAAATATTATCAGTTTGCATTTTGAAATTCATGTCGGCTGCTGAAAGCGGTTCGGCATGAATTCCTTTTGGAGGAAAATATGATTGAGATAAAAAATCTGTCCAAAACATTTGCGGTTTCGGGCGGAAGCGTTGAGGCGCTGAAGAATGTATCCATTACAGTACCTGACGGAGAAATTTACGGTATTATCGGTATGAGCGGAGCGGGCAAGAGCACGCTCGTCCGATGTATAAATATGCTGGAAAGACCTACTGAGGGAAAAATCCTGATTGACGGCTGCGATATCGGCAGGCTGACCGAGTCGGAGCTGAGAAAAGCTCGCAGGGATATAACAATGATTTTTCAGGGCTTTAATCTTTTGATGCAGCGAAATTGCCTGAAAAATGTTTGCTTTCCTTTGGAGCTTGCAGGTATAAAAAAAGCCGAAGCTGTAAAAAGAGCGGAAGAGCTTTTAAAGCTTGTGGGACTGGAGGATAAAATGAAGAGCTATCCCTCGCAGCTTTCGGGAGGTCAGCAGCAGAGAGTCGCCATAGCAAGGGCGCTTGCGACGCACCCTAAAATTCTTCTCTGCGACGAGGCGACCAGCGCTCTCGACCCGCAGACTACCCATTCAATCCTGTCATTACTCCGCAGTATTCATGACAAGCTTGGGCTTACCGTAGTTATAATTACGCATCAGATGAGCGTGATTGAAGAAATCTGCACCCGTGTTGCAATTCTGGATAACGGAACGGTCGCTGAGGAGGGACCTGTGGGAGAGGTTTTTTCTGCTCCGAAATCGGAAGCGGCAAAACGTTTGGTGTATCCCGAGGGCTATAAAGATACTTTGAACGCTTTTGAGGGCGGAAGGGTCGTGCGCGTCGTATTTAACGGCGCTTTTGCCGCTAAGACTCCGCTTATAGCCCAAATGGCAATGGAAAGGAATATTGCTGTCAGCATTCTTTCTGCGTCTACCCGAAATATAGGTGGTAAGGTTTTCGGCAATATGCTTTTGGGAATCCCGGGAGACGGCAATCGGATTGATGACGCAATAGCTTATTTAAAAAGTATTCCCGATATTTTTGCGGAAGAGGTGAAAATAAATGATTAGTTCGTTTTTTGCGTCCGAGGATTTTTTAAACGCCGTTGATATACTGAAAACGGAAATCCCTCTTGCAATATGGGAAACGCTTTATGTTACGGTATTATCAACTATTTTTGCGATACTGCTGGGGCTTCCTCTGGGAGTTTTACTGGTGGCGGGGGAGAAGGGCAAGATTATTAAAGTGCCCGGCGGAATACTTCATGCGCTGAATGTTATTATAAATCTGCTTCGCTCGATTCCTTTTCTTATTCTGATGATTATGGTTTTTCCGCTTACAAGACTTATCATGGGAACGGTAGTCGGTACGCCTGCGTCCATCGTCCCGCTTGTAATAGCGGCGTTTCCCTTTGTCGCGCGGCTGGTGGAGAGCAGTTTGCGGGAGATTAACCCAAATATCATAGAAACCGCACAGAGCATGGGAGCAACTTCTTTTCAGATTATTGTTAAGGTAATGCTTCCCGAAAGCTTTCCGTCCCTGATTTCAAATGCTACCATTGCTGTGACCACAATTCTCGGTTATTCGGCTATGAGCGGCATAATCGGCGGCGGAGGTCTCGGAAAAATTGCAATCAATTACGGATATTATCGGTATCAGTATCTTGTAATGGCGTTTGCGGTTATCTTTTTGGTGCTGATAGTACAGATATTCCAAAGTGCGGGAACATATTTTGCCGCCAAAGCTGATAAGCGCCTGAAATCTTCCGGGAAAAAATAAACCCGATTGAATAAATCAAATGAGCCTTTGAGAAATTCCTCAAAGGCTCATTTTTTAGAGGTATTGTCCCGCCTGAACACGCCACATCTGAGCGTATTTACCTCCGATTTCCAAAAGCTTTTCGTGGCTTCCGCTTTCAATGATTTTTCCGTTTTCAAGCATGTAAATTTCGTCGGCAATTCTTGTTGTCGATAATCTGTGGGAAATAAATACCACGGATTTTTGTTCTGCCGCAGTAAGCATGGAGTGGTTAAGGTGATACTCGGCAATCGGGTCAAGAGCGCTCGACGGCTCGTCGAGGATAATCAGGTTTGCGTTCTTGTAGAAAACTCTTGATATTGCAAGCTTTTGCCCTTCTCCGCCGGACAGGTTAACGCCGTCCTCTTCAAACTCGGTTGTGAGATTTGCTTCAAGCCCGTTTTCAAGCGAGTGAAGTCTCTCGGAAAATCCGCTTTTTGTCAGAGCGTCAAGGATTTTTTCCTCTTGTCCGCTTTCGGGGAAATCAAGCAAAACATTTTCTCTGACGGTTGCGGCAAATATCTTGAAATCCTGAAATACCGTTCCGATTTTTCTTCGGTATTCCTCCAAATCGTACTCTCTGATATTTATTCCGTTAAGAAGAATTTCTCCCTCGTCGGGGTCGTAAAGCCGCATTAACAGCTTGATTAAGGTAGTTTTGCCTGCGCCGTTATACCCAACGACAGCGATTTTGCTGTACGGTCTGATTTTCATATTTATATTTTTAAGAATATATCCGCTGTTTTTATCATAGCCGAAGCTAACATTTTTAATTTCTATTTCACACGGTGTATCGGGTATGCTGAGCCTGCCGTTGTTCACGATTTTAGGCTGTATGTCAAGGAAATTTTGAATTTTTTCTACATACAGACTTATTTCCTGCATTTTCGGATAAACCTCGGAAAACATTCGCATGCGGTTTTTAAGCCTGTTTGCAGTTCCTCTCATAACTGCCACGTTACTGTAAGATATCCTGTGCAGGACCGCCGCACTGTAAACGAGGTAAATCATATAAACCACATCAATCATGAAATTGCTCGAAATATAATCCTTGATATATTTAAGCCCGAAGCGCTTTTTCGCATTAGCTCTGTCGATATTCAGTATTTCGTCGTTTGTTTTATCGAAATCCTCCAAAATCAGCTTTGAAACCTCGGTATTAAGACGAATTTCTTTTGCAAAATCATTGAGGTAGAACACACGGTTTACATAGCCGAGCTTGCGTTCAAAGGGATTTTTCTCAGTGCGGATTTTTACATTAAGCTTATTGAGAGCCTTTCCGGAAGCGAGAGAAAGGGCAAAGGAAATGATAATAAATACAAACGAAACGGGATCGTTTGCAATAAAAAATGCCCCTGAAAGCAGAATTGAGGTAATTCCCGTAAAGAGCATCTTCATCATTCCGAAAAGTCTTGAAATCTGATTTTCGGATTCTGAAACCGCAAGAACATAGTCGTTGTAAAACTCAGGGTTGTCATAGTATTCAAGGTCGATTTCCTTTGCCTTGTTATACATCATTACCTTGAGCGCCTTTTTGATTTTCGGCTCGGATTTCATCTGTATTTTCTGGTAAAGATAAGCATTAAACAAAAGCCCTAAAACTACAAATCCCAAAAGACTGAGTAAAAATATTGCCGCGTCAGAAAACGGTCTGCCGAACTCCGCACATTCAAGCACATAATTAAGGCCGAAGGTGAATTCCAGAAACACAACCAATTCGTTTCTTATTATCTCAATAATGCTGAGTATCAGATAAACGGGCGCCGCCTTAAAGCATATTTTCAAAAGGAACATATTGTTTTTGATAACGGTTGAAAAGCCGTGACGTTTGCTCATGCCGTTACCCCCTCTCTGTATGTGTCCACCGCAAGATAATTTTCGGCCTGCTTAGTGAACATCTCGCAGTATGCTCCGTTTTCGGCCATCAATTCGGCGTGTGTTCCGCTTTCAATTACAGTGCCGTTTTCAAGCATATACACCGTATCTGCGTCCTTGACCGAGGAGAGCCTGTGGGAAATAAACAGTGTTATGTGGCCGCGGCTTTCACTCATGATTCCCTTATATAGATTGTACTCTGCAACCGGGTCAAGAGCGCTCGACGGCTCGTCAAAAATTTTTACG
>JBJESI010000165.1:0-1759 GCA_051882715.1 Oscillospiraceae bacterium | reverse complement strand
TAGGGGCAGGAGTCCCCTACTGAAACCCTGAGGAGCTAAAGCTCCCTGCGGCGATTGCAATCGTCGCAGCCTGATTAAGCGAGCTTATCAGGCTTTGCTCCGATTTAAATAAATATACCAATAATGGATATATTGAAAACGAGGTGATATGATGGCTGATAAATGCTGTTCACATAAAATTAAGCATAGGAGCGAGGAGGAGCTTAAAGCTCTGACAAACAGACTTAACCGTATTGAAGGTCAGATAAGGGGAATAAAAGGCATGGTGGAAAGGGAAGCCTACTGCACGGACATACTGATTCAGGTTGCCGCAGTAAATGCCGCCCTTAATTCGTTTAACAAGGAGCTTCTTGCAAATCACATAAAAACCTGTGTTTCGCAGGATATTCGCGACGGAAAGGATGAAACCGTGGACGAGCTTGTTGCAGTTTTGCAAAGGCTGATGAAATAGCGCAGGAGGTGTTAATTTGGAAAAGTATAATGTTACGGGAATGACCTGCTCCGCCTGCAGCGCAAGGGTTGAAAAAGCCGTATCGTCGGTTGACGGTGTAACCTCATGCTCCGTAAATCTGCTTACGGGCTGTATGTTGGTTGAGGGAAGCGCTTCGGAGCAGGATATTATTGCGGCAGTGGAAAAGGCGGGCTACGGCGCCGAAAGAGCGGGAAAATCCGGGCGTACGGAAAAATCGTTAGACGATACCCGCAGGCAGACAGGGTCTATTTTAACAAGACTTATTGCGTCGCTGATTTTACTTACCGTCCTTATGTATATATCAATGGGACATATGATGTGGAACTGGCCACTGCCGACTTTTCTTGAAGATAATCACATTGCAATGGGGCTTGTTCAGCTTTTGCTCACGGCCGCAGTAATGGTAATAAACCAAAGATTTTTTATAAGCGGTTTTAAAGCTCTTGCAAGAAAAAGTCCGAATATGGACACGCTTGTTGCTTTAGGCTCGGCGGCGGCTTTTATATACAGCACCTATGCTCTTTTTGCCATGTCGTCGGCACAGCTTAGGGGAGATACTGCCGCAGTTATGGGCTTTATGCACGAATTGTATTTTGAATCTGCGGCAATGATTTTAACGCTGATTACCGTTGGGAAAATGCTTGAGTCCTACTCAAAAGGCAAAACAACTGACGCTTTAAAGGGACTTATGGAGCTTGCTCCGAAAACCGCTGTTGTAATAATTGACGGAGAAGAGAAGACTGTTCCTGCCGATACGGTAAAAAAGGGAGATGTTTTTGTTGTACGTCCGGGCGAGAGTATTCCTGTTGACGGAGTGGTTATCGAGGGTAATACTGCGGTAAACGAGTCTGCGCTTACGGGTGAGAGTATTCCGTCAGACAAAGAAATCGGCGACGCTGTTTCTGCGGCAACGGTAAACCAATCGGGTTATATCAGGTGCGAAGCAACCCGTGTGGGGGAGGATACAACTCTTTCGCAGATAATAAAAATGGTGAGTGACGCGGCGGCTTCCAAAGCTCCCATTGCAAAAATAGCCGACAAGGTTTCGGGCGTATTTGTGCCTATTGTCATAGCGATAGCTTTTGTGACTGCGACTGTGTGGCTTCTGCTCGGCGAAAGCGCAGGCTTTGCCCTTGCAAGGGGAATTTCCGTTTTGGTAATAAGCTGTCCGTGCGCCTTAGGGCTTGCCACTCCTGTTGCAATAATGGTAGGAAGCGGCGTGGGAGCAAAGCACGGAATTTTGTTCAAGACCGCCGTATCTCTTGAGGAGACAGGCAAAACAAATAT
>JBJESI010000164.1:0-1765 GCA_051882715.1 Oscillospiraceae bacterium | reverse complement strand
TGTTTCTGTTTCTGTTCTGAAGGTTGTTTCGAGAACGCCTGCACGTGCGCCGCCGATTCCGAGAGCGTATGCAAGACCGATGTCGAGAGCGTCGCCTGTTGCGTCCTGCTCAACTGCGATAAGGCAAGGAACGCCTTTGCCTGCCTGATATTCGCTTCTTACAGTGTGTCCGGGTCCCTTAGGAGCAACCATGATTACGTTTACATTCTTAGGAGGCTTAATGCAGCCGAAATGAATGTTAAAGCCGTGTGCGAATGCAAGAGTCTTGCCCTCTGTAAGGTTGGGCTCAATGCTTTCCTTATAAAGCTTTGCCTGCTTCTCATCATTGATAAGAATCATAATGATGTCAGCATTTTTTGCAGCCTCGGCAGATGTCATAACCTTAAGTCCTGCAGCCTCTGCCTTTGCCCAGCTCTTGCTTCCCTCGTAAAGGCCGACGATTACGTCAACGCCTGAATCGTGAAGATTGAGCGCATGTGCGTGTCCCTGTGAGCCGTAACCGATGATTGCAACGGTCTTGCCGTCCAGCTTTGCCAGATTACAGTCCTTCTGATAGTAGATGTTTGCCATTTTGATTAACTCCTTTATAATAATTTATTTATTTTGCAAGAATACTTTTTTCGCCTCGTTCAAGAGCAACAACTCCTGTTCGGCACATTTCGATAATGCCGTAAGGCTTCAAAATATCCACAAAAGCATTGATTTTTGTAGGCTCTCCCGTTATTTCAATACACAGAGCCTCTGCGGAATAATCTATAATCTTCGAGCGGAAAATATCAACCGCCGAAAGCACATCCTGCCTGTAAGCAGGGTCGTTTTTAATTTTTATAAGCATAAGCTCCCTTGAAATGGAGGTATCGCTTTCAAGAAAAACCACCTTTTTAACATTATGAAGCTTCCTGAGCTGGTTTATCATCTGGTCTCTTGCGTATCCGTCGCCGCTCATGGAGATTGTAATTCGTGAATACTCGGGGCTTTCCGTTTCTCCCACAGTGAGAGCGTCGATGTTAAAGCCCCTTCTTGTGAACATGCTCGTCACACGGGTAAGCACGCCGAATTTGTTGTCAACATAAACTGCGATTACAAACTTATTCATCGTTACTCTCCTTTCTCGGTTATAATATCGTCCATGCTTCCTCCGGGAGGGAGCATCGGCAATACGAATTCATCCTCGTCGATAAGGCAGTCGATAATTACGGGTGCGTTTGTGTTAAACGCCTTTTCAAATGCCGCCCTGAACTCCTCGGGAGTAGCCGCGCGCATACCCTCTGCTCCGAAGGCTTCGGCAAGCTTGACAAAATCCGTCTTTCTTCCGAGGCTCGTGTTGGAATAGCGTTTTCCGAAGAAAAGCGTCTGCCACTGTCTTACCATTCCGAGAACGCCGTTATTGAAGATAACGATTACCAAGGGAACATTGTACGAAACTGCGGTGGCAACCTCGTTAAGGTTCATTCCGAAGCTTCCGTCACCGGTAATAAGAACTGTTTTGTCCTTTGAGCCGCAGGCCGCTCCGATTGCCGCACCCAGACCGAAGCCCATTGTGCCGAGTCCGCCGCTTGAAACAAATTTTCTCGCTTTGCCGAACTTGCAGTACTGAGCGGTCCACATCTGATGCTGTCCTACATCTGTGGCGATTACTGTATCGCTGTCGATTACGGAATTTATAATATCAAAGGCGGTCTGAGGGGTAAGCTTATCGCTTTTGGGGGCGAATGCTTTTTCCTTTGCCCTGTATCTGTTTATCTTTTCCATCCATTCGGGGTTT
>JBJESI010000163.1:0-1768 GCA_051882715.1 Oscillospiraceae bacterium | reverse complement strand
A
The DNA here is from genome assembly GCA_051882715.1 of Oscillospiraceae bacterium. Lineage (GTDB taxonomy): Bacteria > Bacillota > Clostridia > Oscillospirales > Ruminococcaceae > JBJESI01. Next base: position 1,767 of record JBJESI010000163.1, on the reverse strand, counting down.
ATACCAAAAAGAATTCATTATAGGCGGTTGGGGTTCGACTCCCTAATGCCTAAGGAAAGAGGAAGTCAAATTGGCAGGAAGAAAAAGTGTATATGTCTGCAATCAGTGCGGATACGAAAGCGTTAAATGGAACGGAAGATGCCCCTCTTGCGGAGAGTGGAACACGCTTGAAGAAACCGAGGTTGTAAAAGCTCCGTCGGTAAAGGGAAAAGCGTCGTATTCTGCGGTAAAAACAATGAAGATAAGTCCTATTAAGGAAATTTCCACCGACGACGATTTTCGTTACAAGACGGGAATGACCGAGCTTGACAGAGTTTTGGGCGGAGGAATAGTCAAGGGCTCGATAGTGCTTTTGGGCGGAGATCCGGGCATCGGAAAATCAACTTTGCTTTTGCAGATGTGCGAATATATCGGTAAAGAAAACAACGTGCTTTATATTTCGGGCGAGGAATCCGCAAGGCAGATAAAGCTTCGTGCGGACAGACTGGGAGTAGCTACCGACAATCTATACATAGCAGCGGGAACAGACGCCGAGGCGGCGGCTGAAGCAATAGTTTCCCAAGGCTGTGACATAGCGATAATCGACTCCATTCAGACCATGAGCATTTCTTCAATCAGTTCATCTCCGGGCAGTATAACCCAGGTTCGCGAGTGCACAAACCTCTTTATGAGAACGGCAAAGGAAAACGGTATTTCGATTTTTATTGTCGGCCATGTCAACAAGGACGGAGCTATTGCAGGACCGAAGGTAATGGAGCATATCGTGGATACGGTTTTGTATTTTGAAGGAGACAGGCAGTTAAGCTATCGAATGCTCAGGGCTGTCAAAAACCGTTACGGTTCGACAAACGAAATAGGTGTTTTCCGGATGAACGACGACGGGCTGCAGCAAGTGGAAAATCCGTCGCAGATGCTGCTTACCGGCAGACCGTCGGGCGTTTCGGGCTCTTGTGTTGTTTGCTCTATGGAGGGAACAAGACCTATTCTTGCAGAAGTGCAGGCTCTTGTCACCAAGAGCGGCTTCGGCACTCCCAGGAGGATGGCGGCAAGCTTTGATTACAACAGATTGGCGCTTATTCTTGCGGTAATGGAGAAGCGGTGCGGCTTTTATTTCGGAAACCTTGACGTTTATGTAAATGTTGTGGGAGGTTTGCGTCTTACCGAGCCTGCGGCTGACCTTGCGGTTGCCTGCGCTTTGTATTCGGGGCTGTGCGATAAGCCTGTGGGCGATAGGGTAATGGTGTTCGGTGAAATCGGGCTGGGCGGCGAAATAAGAAATGTCAACCATTTTTCTCAGCGTATAAACGAGGGAGCAAGGCTGGGCTTTGAGCGCAGTATCGTTCCCAAATCAATGCTTAGACAGCTAAAAAAAGCTCCTGAGGGTATGCAAATACTCGGCGCTTCAAATTTGAAGCAGGCTTTTTCGGCTCTTTCAAAAGAATAGATTAAAACGGGCTCCGCCGAAAATCGGCGGAGCTCAGGCTGTCGATAAACCCACGCATCGCAAAAGTGCCGATTGATTCAATAAAGGGCTTTCCCTGTCATTTGACATGACAAGGGTAGGCGAAGCCGAAAACCGATATATTTTTGTGCGGCGGATATCCGCCGCATTTTGCTTTCTTCGTCAAGCGGCGCTCGGAGTACCTATGTACGCCTATCGCACCGCTTTCCTCGACTGCGAGGCTTTCTCGCAGCCTGCTCCGCTTGTCTAAAAACACTTTTTTCGACAAGCAGGACTCCGCCGAAAATCGGCGGAGCTTTCTTTGA
>JBJESI010000162.1:0-7686 GCA_051882715.1 Oscillospiraceae bacterium | reverse complement strand
CAGATATTTGCCCATAGAGCGTATGCAGTTGCCCGCCATAGCGCCCTCGCTTCCGTCACGGTTGAAAATACGCATTTTTGCGTCGGCGACCTCAGATTTTTCGATAAGAACAATTCCGTATCCGCCGATACCCTTATGTCTGTCACAGAGAGAAATACAAAGGGATTCGGGACAGGTTATCGCTCCGTCGAAATTCTCGATGAAAATATAATCGTCGCTTGTAGCCTGAAGCTTGGAGAATCTCAGCTTCTGCCTTGCCGTGCGGAGATGGTTTATGTCAACAAGCTCCGTATTACTTTCATTATACCTGCTTGCGATGATATTTGCAAGAGCATTTGCAGTATCAAGTGAAGTTAAACACGGAATTGAAAGCTGAAGCGCTCTTTTGTGGAGCTTAATATAGTCTTCAACCGTGGAATCCATAAGTGCGCCGGTGTAGATTATATAGTTTATCTTTCCGCTTTCAAGAAGCTCCATGCTCTCCTCAAGGTTTTTGACGCTTTCCACATCAATTCCGAGATTTGAAATGGACCTTGCGGTTTCTTCCGTAGCAAAAATTCTGAATTTCAGGTCATAAAGCTTCTTTGCAAGAGATACGATTTCAAGCTGGCTGTATGTATCAACGCTTATCAGAACGCCTGCGCCCCCGCCCGAAGCAGAGGTTTTAAGCATCATTCCTGCGGAGGTGAGCCCTTTGAACAGAGCCTCGTCAACGGTTTTTCCTATTCCGAGAACCTCTCCCGTGGATTTCATCTCAGGTCCGAGGTTGGAGTTAGCGTCCGTCAGCTTTTCAAAGGAGAACACAGGGACCTTAACCGCAAAATACGGCGGCGTTTTGTAAAGCCCCTTGCCAAAGCCCAAATCGCAGAGCTTTTTGCCCACCATTACCTTGGAGGCAAGGTCAACCATAGGCACGCCCGTTACCTTGCTGATATACGGAACGGTTCTTGAAGCTCTGGGGTTTACCTCGATTACATACAGCTCGTTGTTATAAACAAGATACTGAATGTTGACAAGCCCCTTTGTACCAAGAGAAAGCGCAAGCTTCTCGCTGGATTCCACAATGGTTTTCATCATCTTGTCGTTTATAGAATAAGGCGGATAAACAGCTATGGAATCTCCCGAATGGATACCCGCTCTCTCGATATGCTCCATCACTCCGGGGATAAGCACATCCTCGCCATCGGAAATAACATCCACTTCAAGCTCTGTTCCCGACATATACTTATCCACAAGCACGGGATTGTCTATTCCGCTTTCGAGGATTCTTCCCATATACATACGTACTTCTTCATCGTTGTGGACGATTTTCATGTTCTGTCCGCCGATTACATAGGACGGACGGAGCAGTACGGGATAGCCCAGCGTATTTGCCGCGCCGAGAGCCTCCTGCATGGTATTTACGCCCATTCCGCTGGGGCGTTTTATCGAAAAGCTTTCAAGAAGGTCGTTAAAGCGCTCCCTATCCTCGGCAAGGTCAATTCCCTCCGCCGAAGTTCCGAGTATGGGAATTTTGTTTTCATCAAGGAATTTTGTCAGCTTAATGGCAGTCTGTCCGCCGAACGCAACAACTGCGCCGATGGGGTTTTCCGCCCTGATAATGTTCATTACGTCTTCTTCGCACAAGGGCTCGAAATAAAGCCTGTCCGCCGTATCGTAATCCGTTGAAACGGTTTCGGGATTATTGTTTACGATTACAACGTCGTAGCCCAGCTCTTTAAGTGTTCGCACGCAGTGTACCGAGGAATAGTCAAATTCAATTCCCTGACCTATTCTTATGGGTCCGGAGCCGAGCACCATTACGGTGGGCTTGCCCGATTTTTCAAAGCTTCTTGACTCGCAGTGACTGTCATAGGTGGAATAAAAATACGGCGTTTCGGCGTCAAATTCCGCTCCGCAGGTATCTACCATTTTGTAAACGCATTCCCTGTGAGGAACGCTTTGGGCGCCCGAAATGCGGAGAATTGCCTTGTCTGTGTAGCCCAGCTTCTTAGCGGTGATATACTGCTCCTCGGTAAGATTGGGCGAAAGAGTTTTTTCAAAATCCGCAAGCTTTTTAAGCTTATGCAAAAACCATCTGTCAATCCTCGTTATGCTGTGTATTTCATCAACGGTAATTCCGCTTTTTAACGCCTCGAAAACGGTAAAAAGCCTTCTGTCGTCGATATTTTCCAATCGCTTTAAAACAGGCTCGTCCGATACGGGAGCGGCATTGAGGGTATCGAGAGAAATTTCCGCCCCTCTTACCGCTTTCATAACTGCCATTTCAAAGCTCGGCGCAATCGCCATAACCTCGCCCGTTGCCTTCATCTGTGTTCCGAGCTTTCTTGACGAGCCGACAAATTTATCAAAAGGCCACTTAGGGAGCTTTACAACCACATAATCAAGGGTAGGCTCAAAGCAAGCGCAGGTTTTCCCGGTTATATCGTTTTTAATTTCATCAAGGGTGTAACCCAATGCGATTTTTGTCGTAATTTTCGCAATGGGGTAGCCCGTTGCCTTGGAGGCAAGGGCAGACGAACGGGAAACTCTCGGATTCACCTCGATAACCGCATATTCAAAGCTGTCGGGATTGAGAGCAAACTGACAGTTGCAGCCGCCGACAATTCCGAGGCTTGAAATAATATTCAGCGAAGCGCTTCTGAGCATCTGATATTCTTTGTCCGAAAGCGTAAGCGCAGGAGCTACAACAATGCTGTCGCCGGTGTGAACGCCTACGGGGTCAAAGTTTTCCATGCTGCACACGGCGATGACGTTTCCCGCCGAATCACGCATGGTTTCAAACTCGATTTCCTTCCAGCCGAAAATGTATTTTTCAACAAGTATCTGGCTTATGGGAGAAGCGTCAAGCCCGGTTTTTGCAATGATTTTCATTTCGTCGTCATTGCCCGCAACGCCGCCGCCCGCTCCGCCTAAGGTAAACGCAGGTCTTATTATAACGGGATAGCCGATCTGATGTGCAATTTTCATTGCGGTATCCATGTCGTTTGCAATATCGGAGGGGATTGTAGGCTCGCCGATAGATTCCATGGTTTCCTTGAAAAGCTTTCTGTCCTCCGCCTTGTCGATTGCCTCGGCGTTAGTGCCGATAAGGCGCACGCCGTTAGACTGCAAAAAGCCCTCCTTGTCGAGCTGCATTGCAATGGTAAGTCCCGTCTGTCCTCCCAGTCCGGCAAGCAGGCTGTCGGGCTTTTCCTTTTCAATTATACGCTTTACGGTTTCGGCTGTAAGCGGTTCGAGATAAATCTCGTCGGCAAAAGCCTTGTCCGTCATAATCGTGGCAGGATTTGAGTTGACGAGAACAACATTCACGCCTGCTTCTTTAAGCACTCGGCACGCCTGCGCTCCTGCATAGTCAAACTCCGCCGCCTGTCCTATTACAATCGGTCCGGAACCGATTACCATTACTTTTTTTATGCTTTTATCTATGGGCATTTTCGGTTCCTCCCATCATATCGCAAAATCTATCGAATAAAAACTCCGTATCGTGGGGACCTGAGCAAGCCTCAGGGTGAAACTGTACGGAAAAAGCTCCGATTTCGGGATAATCCATTCCCTCGCAGGTACCGTCGTTTGCATTTATGAAGCTCTCGGTTCCGCTTTTAACGCTGTCGGCAATAACCGCATAGCCGTGATTTTGGCTCGTTATAAAGGTTCTTGTGCCGTTTACCTCCTTAACGGGCTGGTTTACGCCTCGGTGACCGTATTTAAGCTTCACGGTTTCTCCGCCGTTTGCAAGAGCAAGAAGCTGATGCCCGAGGCATATTCCGAATATCTTAACCTTGCCGAGAAGCTTTTTTATTTCTTCAATCTGCGCGGTATTTTCCGCAGGATCTCCCGGTCCGTTTGAAAGCATAACTCCGTCGGGAGAAGCGGCGAGAATTTCCTCGGCAGAAGCGTCCGCTCCCACAACCGTAACGGTGCAGCCCCTCTTTTGCAGGCTTCTGACAATATTTCTTTTTGCGCCGTAATCAATAAGCGTAACCTTAAAGCGCTCCTCGCCCTCCGCTTTATAAACATTGCTGTCGCCGGAGGTTACCGCATTTACCGCTCCCACAATTCTGTAATTTTCTATTTCAGAAAAATCCTCGGGGATTTCGTCGCAGATTTTCGCATTCATAACCCCGTGTTCTCTTATTATTTTTGTTATTTCACGGGTATCAACGCCCCAAACTCCCGCAATTTTTTTATCCTTCAGGAACTTATCCAAATCGTACTGAGAGCGGAAATTCGACGGCGTATCGCACCATTCACGCACCACATAGCCTCGAACAAAACAATCTCCCTCGAAATCGCTTTCGATAATTCCGTAGTTTCCGATAAGCGGAAAGGTCTGCAAAACAATCTGACCGTAATAGCTCGGGTCGGTAAGCGTTTCAATGTAGCCGCACATACCCGTTGTGAAAACAAGCTCTCCCAGGGCTTCCGTTTCAGCGCCGAAGCGGTAGCCCTCGAAAACCGTTTTATCCTGTAAAACCAAATAAACCTTTTTCATAAAAATCTCTCTTTACAATGTTGCCGCCATAACGGCTTTTATTGTATGCATTCTGTTTTCCGCCTCGTCAAATACAATGGAGCGCCCGCTTTCAAACACCTCATTTGTAACCTCCATGGAATCACGTCCGAAGCGCTCGCACATTTCCTTGCCTACCGCAGTTTTTTTATCGTGATAGGAGGGCAGACAGTGCATAAACACAGCCTTTTCTCCTGCGGCGTCCATAAGCTCCGTATTAACCTGATAGGGGGCAAGGTCGGCGATACGCTCCTCCCACACCTCAACAGGCTCGCCCATTGAAACCCATATATCGGTGTAGATAACGTCCGCTCCCTTAACGGCTTCCTTGGGATTTTCACAAAGAGTTACGGTGCCGCCTGTTGACTTTGCAATTTCTCTGCATTCGGCGACAAGCTTTTCATCGGGGAAATACTTCTTAGGAGCACAGGCAGTGAAATTAAGCCCCATTTTCGCACAGCCAACCATAAGAGAATTGCCCATATTGTATCTGCTGTCGCCCATATAAACAAAATTGATTCCTTTAAGATATCCGAAATGCTCTTTTATCGTAAGAAAATCCGCAAGAATCTGCGTGGGATGAAACTCGTTTGTAAGTCCGTTCCACACAGGCACGTCCGCATATTTTGCAAGCTCCTCCACAATTTCCTGACCGTAGCCTCTGTACTCGATACCGTCAAACATTCTCGAAAGCACTCTTGCGGTGTCCGCAATGCTTTCCTTTTTGCCTATCTGAGAGCCTGACGGGTCAAGATATGTAGCGTTCATTCCCAAATCGTGAGCCGCAACCTCAAAGCTGCACCTTGTTCTCGTGCTGGTTTTTTCAAAAATGAGCGCAATGTTTTTGCCCTTGTGCATTTCGTGAGATATACCAGCCTTTTTCTGTTTTTTCAGCTCTTCGGCGTAATTTATAAGATATTCGATTTCCTCGCTTGTAAAATCAAGCAGCTTCAAAAAATCTCTTCCCTTTAAATTCATAATATCCTCCTTATTATTCAGCGCAGACTTCCTTTAAAATGTTAATGGCAGCTTCAAGCTCATCCGTGGGAATATTCAGAGCAGGCAAAAGCCTTACCTTTGTTTTCGCCTTGATAACAAGCACGCCCCGCTCCATACATTCCGCAATAACCTCGCCTGCGTCACGCTCGGTTTCAATTCCCAGCATCAGTCCCATTCCCGTGACGCTTTTAATTCCCTTTGCATTGCTAAGCTCTTTTTTTATGTAAGCGGATTTTTCCCTGATCTGCGAAAGAAGCTCGTCATTAAGCCTTTTGAAAATGCTGTATGCTCCCGCACAGGCAATCGGATTTCCTCCGAAGGTTGAGCCGTGAGAGCCAAACCCGAACACGTCCCGCACCCTTTCGCCCAGCATTGTCACGCCGATAGGGAGACCTCCGCCGATACCCTTGGCGGTTGTTACAATATCGGGAGTAATGCCGAAATTCATATATCCGTAAAGCATTCCGCTTCTGCCGTTTCCGATTTGCACCTCGTCGGCTATCAGGAGAATATCCTGCTCCTTTGCGATTTTCTCCATTTCCCTTACAAAATCCGCACTAAGAGGATTTACTCCGCCCTCTCCCTGAACTGCTTCAAACATAATTGCGGCGGTTTTGTTCCCTCTTACCTTTTCTCTTAAATCGTCGATATTATTTGCCTCGGCATAGTCAAATCCCGCAGTAAGAGGGAGAAAGTCGGTATGGAAAACCTCCTGCCCCGTAGCGGCAAGAGTCGTAATCGTTCTTCCGTGAAAGCTGTTTTTGAGCGTGATTACCGTGCTGTAATCCGCTCCCTTTTTCTCTGCGGCATATTTCCTTGCCGCCTTTATTGCACATTCGTTAGCCTCTGCGCCGGAATTGCTGAAAAACACCTTTTTCATTCCCGTTTTCTCGCAGATGAGCTCTGCAAGCTTTGCACAAGGCTCGGAATAATAAAGATTTGAGGTGTGCTGAAATTTTGAAAGCTGATTTGTAACTGCGTTTATCCACTCGTCATCGCAAAAGCCGAAGGTATTAACTGCGATTCCGGTAGCTAAATCAATATAGCTCTTTCCGTTTTCGTCCTTTACCACAGAGCCTTTTCCCGATACAATTTCCAGAGGAAATCGCGCGTAGGTGGACGCTATATATTCTTTATCAAGTTCTTTTGTATTGCTCATTTGTCGTATTCCTTTACTACCATGGTTCCTGCGCCGTCGTCCGAAAGCGTTTCAATAAGAATTGAGTGAGGCACACGGCCGTCCATAATGATAGCCTTTTTAACGCCCTTTTCTATTGCAGTTATGCAGCACTCAACCTTTGGAATCATTCCTCCCGAAATTACATTGGTATTGAAAAGAGACTTGGCTTCCTCAATATCAATGCAGGGGATAAGCGAATCGGGATCATCCTTGTCACGCAAAACTCCTGCTATATCCGTCATAAGGATAAGTCTTTCCGCATTGATTGCTCCTGCGATATATGCCGCCGCAGTATCGGCATTTATGTTGTATACATTTCCGTCGTCATCACAGCCTACCGTTGACACAACGGGGATATAGCCCTTTTCAAGCAAATCCGTTACGGGAGCGGCGTTAACCCTTGTGATTTCTCCCACAAAGCCAAGCCTTTCGTCCTTGCACTCCGCCTCGATAAGATGTCCGTCAACGCCTGAAATTCCCATCGCATGGCCGCCCTTGCCCTCAAGATGATTTACAAGAGTTTTGTTGATTTTTCCCGCAAGCACCATCTGAACGACCTCTACGGTTTCCTTGTCTGTTACTCGCAGTCCGCCGACAAACTCGCTCTTTTTGCCGATTTTGCCCAGCATTTCGGTGATTTCGGGGCCGCCTCCGTGGACGAGGACAACCTTTACGCCGATAAGCCACAGAAGAACGATATCCTCCATAACCTGCTGCTTAAGTTCTTCGTTTATCATGGCGTTTCCGCCGTATTTAACCACGATTATTTTGTCGTTATATTTTTTTATGTAGGGCAAAGCCTCTACAAGAATACTTGCTCTCTCAGTTGCTGAAATTTTCATCGTTATCTCCTATCAAGTCCTGTAATCGCCGTTTATTTTAACATAATCGTAGGTAAGGTCGCAGCCCCATGCCGTCGATGAATAATCCCCGTCGTTTAGGTTTATTATTATCTCAATTTCCTCCATAAGAAGGATTTCCTTTGCCTTTTCTT
>JBJESI010000161.1:0-1795 GCA_051882715.1 Oscillospiraceae bacterium | reverse complement strand
CGCAACCGATTCTCATCTGGGAATTTACCGTCTTGAAAGAGATGTGCTTTCGCAGAACCCGGATCTTGTGATTGTAGAGTTTTCCGTAAACGATACTTCTCCCAAGATTAACGCCGCAACCTACGAAGCTGTTGTAAGGACAATTCTCAGCCACGAAACAGACCCTGCGGTTATGCTTCTTTTCATGACGCAGGAGGACGGCACGAGTCTTGTGGATACTCATATGCCCATCGGCGAATACTACGATTTGCCCATGATAAGCTATAAAAACGCAATAATGCCCGTTATTGAAAGAGGCGATATTGTATGGGACGATATTTCTCCCGACAATATTCACCCCAACGACGCAGGACATAAGCTGGTTGCGGGACTTGTGGAAAACTTCCTTAACGGAGTAATCGCAAAGGTTGACACGGTTAGCGGCGAATATGAAATCCCCGCAGAGCCCAAATCCGCCGACTGCGAAAAATACAGCAATGCGATTATCGCAAACAGGGAAAACGGCGGAATAAACATCATCAGCTCCGGTGACTTTGCCGACTATAAGGGTAACGAGAAGTTTAAGGACTGCTGGCAGTGGAAGCCTGAGTCCTCGGAGCAGACAGGCGCTCTTGAATTTGAGGTAACAGCGAAAACAGTAAGCCTTATTTACAGGGAAATGACCAGCCGAGGCGGCAAGGTTGAGGTTTATATAAACGGCGAAAGAAAGCGTGTTGTTGACGCTGATTTCAAGAACGGCTGGGGAAGCTATCCCGAAAATGTGAATATTTTCTCCTCGGATACTCCTCAAAAGGTAAATATTAAGCTTGTGCCGGTTTATAACAGCGACGACGCCACAAAGAACACATTTATTGTTTACGGCTTCGGCGTAAGCAAATAAAAATACGGTTAAATTGCAGCACCGTTTTCAACATTATGTAAGCATTTTGTTGAAACTTCAATTCTTACAGCCTCCCCTAAAACAGGGGAGGCTCCCCCTTTTTTAACATCTCTGCTTGCATGGAGGGGATTTCAGTGTTGTGCGTCTTAGGAAAATTCTTGTGAGGGCGCGCTTAAAATTTAAAAAAACTATTGACAAGGCGCGGGGCATATAGTATAATCAACTGTAAAGTGTTTTGCTTTACAGCTAATCTCGGAGGCGGATATGGAGAAGAATTTGCAGATTTCAGTCCTGCTTGACATTTACGGCGGGCTTTTGACGGAAATGCAAAAAAACTCTCTCGACCTTTATTATAACGAGGATTTGTCGCTCTCCGAAATCGCCGAGCACGAAGATATTTCAAGGCAGGGCGTGCGTGACAGCATTAAGCGGGGCGAAGCCGAGCTTATCCGTCTTGAACAGGCGCTCGGTCTTTGCAAAAAGCAAAACGGCTGTGACAAAAAGCTTTCGGCGGCGCTTTCTCTTCTTGAAACCGCTCCCGAATTTGATACGAAACAGGAAATCGCCGATATTTTGGGCGAAATCAAAAATAATCTTTAAAAGGAGCGGCTTATGGCGTTTGAAGGACTTTCGGAAAAATTGAGCGGCGTTTTCAAGCGTCTTAAATCCCACGGCAAGCTGACCGAGGCGGATGTAAAGGTCGCAATGCGTGAGGTTAAGCTGGCGCTTCTGGAGGCTGATGTAAGCTACAAGGTCGTAAAGGATTTTGTCGCAAAAATCACCGAAAGGGCGATAGGCTCCGATGTTCTGGAGAGCCTGACTCCCGCCCAGCAGGTTATAAAAATCGTCAACGAAGAGCTCTGCGCTCTTATGGGCGGCGAAAATTCAAAAATCAACTTTCCCTCGAAGCCGCCT
>JBJESI010000160.1:0-7759 GCA_051882715.1 Oscillospiraceae bacterium | reverse complement strand
AGCCGACATTTCCCGAAGCTTTTCTTGAAGAATTAAAACAAAATAACGACATCGCATCCGTTTTTTCCTCCTATACAGATTTAAAGCGCAAGGGGCGGATTATGATGTGCGTCTGCCCGTTTCATTCGGAAAAAACTCCCTCCTGCGCCGTGTATACCGATACACAGTCGTTTTACTGCTTCGGCTGCGGAGCAGGCGGCGACGTAATAACTTTTATAATGAAAATAGAAAATCTTGAATATATTGAAGCTGTAAAGCTTCTTGCAGAGCGAAGCGGAATGTCGATGCCCGAAAATTCCTTCGACGACCGCACTTCTCTTGAAAAAGCCAAGATTTTTGAGATAAACCGTGAAGCCGCAAGGTTCTTCCACGCCTGTCTTATGTCCCCCGCAGGAAAGCAGGCGCTTGAATATTTCAGAATGCGGGGACTTGACGATGAAATAATAAAAAAATACGGCTTAGGCTGTGCGCCCAACTCATGGGACGCCCTTAAAAATCATCTGAGAAAAAAGGGCTATACCGACGACGACCTTATTTCCGCAAAGGTTGCGGCACGAACTCAAAAAGGCAACATAATAGACTTTTTCAGAAACCGTGCAATGTTCCCCGTTATTGATTTGAGGGGAAATGTAATCGCTTTCGGAGGGCGCCGCCTGAACGAAGAGGATAATCCCAAATATATAAACACATCGGATACGCTTGTTTTTAAAAAGAGCAGTAATTTATTTTCGCTCAATTTCGCAAAAAACGAAAAAGCAAAAACTCTTATCCTTGCCGAGGGATATATGGACGTTATATCCATTTACAAGGCGGGCTTTCACAATGTTGTCGCCACCCTCGGAACAGCTTTGACAAAGGAACAGGCAAGGCTGATGTCCCAGTATGCCGACGAGGTCATCATAGCCTACGACTCCGACGGGCCGGGGCAAACCGCAACAAGGCGCGCCGCCGCTATTCTCGACGAGGTCGGATTAAAAATCAGAATTATCAAGATGACAGGCGCAAAGGACCCCGATGAATTTATCAAAAAATACGGCGCTACAAGATTTAAGCTCTTGCTTGAAAATTCGGATTCGGCAACAAATTTTGAGCTTGAAAAGGCAAAATCGGGGCTTGATATTTCCACCGAGGAAGGAAGAATTGAGTATTCTAAGCGTGCCGTTTCAATTCTTGCGCCGCTCAAGAATATCGTTGAGCGTGATGTTTACGCCTCAAAGGTTGCGCTTGCTTTGGGAATTTCCAAGGAAATCCTTCTTTCTCAAATCAACAGCGAAAGAAAAAATACCGAACGCAAAAAGAAGCATGAGGAAGTATCAAATCTTATAAAATCCGCACGGTACACAAAGGACGAAATCAATCCCGACGCAGTCAAGCATCCCGCAGAAGCCCGTGCCGAGGAGGCAATCATCGCCTTTATTTTCAGAAATCCCGACAGCTTTTCCGAGATTTGCGAAAAAATAACCCCGGAGGATTTCGTAACTTCCTTTAACCGCAGAGTTTTTCTCGCAGTTTCGGAGATAATACAAAGCGGAGGCTCGCTTTCCCTCTCGCTTTTAAACGGAAGATTTTCTCCCGACGAAATGGGCAGAATAAGCGGAATGCTTGCCAAATACAAGGACATGGGTAATTCCATGCAGCTTGCAGAGGACTATATAAATACCCTTTTTTCTCAGAAAATAAAGGTCACCGCAGACGACGCGGCAGATTTGTCAAACGACGAGCTGCTTGCTTTGCAAAATAGATTAAAAGACATAAAAAAGCCATAACATAAACGGAGGAACAAATGTGGGAGCAGAAAAGAAAACAACAATCAAGGAGCTTATGGAGCAGGGTAAGGCAAACGGAAAGCTTACCACGAAAGAAATAACCGACGTTCTCGAGGAGCTTGATTTCGACGTTGAACAAATGAACAAGCTTTACGAGGATTTTGATAACTTCAACATAGAAATCGTTGAGGATATGCCCGCAGAGGACAATATCGACATTTCCTCGATAGACGCCGCAGAAGATACCGATTTATCAGCCTCCGAGAGCGTTGCAATCGACGATCCCGTAAAGATTTATCTTAAAGAAATCGGCCGTGTTCCTCTGCTTTCCGCAGAGGAGGAAAAGGAGCTTGCCGAAAAAATGGCGGCAGGCGACGAAAATGCAAGAAAGAGACTCTGCGAAGCAAATCTCAGGCTTGTTGTAAGCATTGCAAAGCGATATGTAGGAAGAGGCATGCAGTTTCTTGACCTTATTCAGGAGGGTAATTTGGGACTTATCAAGGCGGTTGAAAAATTCGATCCGTCTAAGGGCTTTAAGTTCTCGACCTACGCAACATGGTGGATTCGTCAGGCTATTACAAGAGCCATCGCAGACCAGGCAAGAACCATTCGTATCCCCGTTCATATGGTGGAAACAATCACAAAGGTTATTAAGGTAAGCAATCAGCTTCTTCATCAGAACGGCCACGAAGCTACCCCCGAGGAAATTTCGGCGGTTATTGATATGCCCGTTGAAAGAGTACGTGAAATAATCAGAATTTCTCAGGATCCCGTTTCACTGGAAACACCTATCGGAGAAGAGGACGATTCACACTTGGGGGATTTCATCCCCGACGAGGACGCTCCCGCTCCCGCAGAAGCCGCTTCGCTGACGATGCTCAAGGAGCAGTTAAACGAGGTTCGTTCAACCCTTACGGATAGAGAAGCCAAGGTTTTGAAGCTGCGCTTCGGTCTTGAGGACGGACGCTCAAGAACTCTCGAAGAGGTGGGCGAGGAATTTGGCGTAACCCGTGAGCGCATACGCCAAATTGAGGCAAAGGCATTAAGAAAGCTCCGTCACCCCAGCAGAAGCAAAAAGCTCAAGGATTATATGGATCAGTAAAGAGGTTTATATGCACATTACGCTTGAATCCGACTATGCAATCAGAATAGTTTCCTGCATAGTGGAGTCTGACAAACGTCTTGACGCAAAGGCAATCGCCGAGGCGACAAATGTTCCTCAGAGATTTGCTCTTAAAATTTTAAGAAAGCTTGTGTCAAGCGGTATTATTGTTTCGTATAAAGGGGCAAAGGGCGGCTATCAGCTTGCCCGTGAGCCCAAGGATATATCACTCCTGGATGTGATAGAAACGGCAGAGGGCACTTATTACTTCAGCCGCTGTTTAAATGACGAATACGATTGCAGCTGCTCCGACAAAATGCTCTGCAAGGCAAGGCATATATTTGCAGATATAACCGAAAAGGTGCAGACTGCGCTTAAACAAACCAATTTTGAGAACCTCGGTAAGTAAAGGAAAGGTGGTATTACCTTGAAGAAATCCGCACTTAGAATTTTATCCGCCGCACTAATTTCATGCATAGCGTTTACTTCCTGCACAGCTCTTCCCGAAAAAAGTATCATCCCCTCGAAAGCCGAGGCAATTCAGAGCAAATTTGACAAACTGATGGACGAATTTGCAGAAGAAAGCTTTTCGGAGATGCCCGAAATCGACTACCACTACATCTTTGAGAATCCCGAAGATTACGGTCTGAAATATAAAAATTACAACATACTCAACTATGATGCAATAGATATGACCGATGAAGAAAAGCAGGAAAAAATCGAGGACTGTGAGGAAAATCTGCAAAAGCTGCTTTCCTTTGACAAGGATTATCTTACGAAAAGTCAGAAGGCTTTGTTTGAAAACTACAAATATGAGTTTGAAACATTGATTGAATACGGCGTCATCGAGGATTACAGCTCACTTCTCGCCCCAATGAGCGGCTTTATTTCAAACATGGGATCTTCAATGTTCTACGAATACAGATTTGCAAAAGAAAAGGACATCGAGGATTATTTAAAGTTTGCTCAAGACATTCCTACGGCTTTGAGAACCGTGCTTTGGCATACACAGGAGCAGATTGCCGAAAATATCACTCCCTCCGACTCGGTTCTTGAGAAAAATGTCGAAATGCTCAGGGATTATGCAAACGAAACAGAATCCCCGTTTATCGAAGGCTTCGATCAAAAAATAGACGGAGCGGACTTTTTAACCGACGAGCAAAAGGCGTCCTACAAGGAGCGCAATTTAACGCTCCTTAAGGAAAAGATTTTCCCCGAATTTACGCAAGCCGCAGACACCTTAAACGGCTGGATAGGAAAGCTGAAGGCTCCGAAAAATCTCACAGAGCTTGAAGGCGGCGACAAGTATTACGAATATCTCGTTGAGATGTATACCTGTACGGAGATGACTCCCGACAAGCTGTTTAAATATCTCGAAAAAAACCTTAATCTTTGTATTGATAAGCTTCATCTTATAGACCAAAAGGATATTAACGATTTTTACGAGGGAAATTATAATCTGTCCGTAAGCACAACCGATGATATTCTTCTCCTCGCTCAGAAAAAGACGAACGAGATTTGCCCCGACTTCAAGGATCCCGGCTGTGTACTTACAGAGCTTCCCGACTCCCTGTGCGTGGACGGTGTGCTCGCTTATTACATGAATCCACAGATTGATTCAAACGCCCTTAATGTAGCAAGAATAAACAAAATCGCTCTCGGCGGCGCAGATACAATCAATATTCTGGCAACCGTTTCCCACGAAACCTACCCCGGACATCTCTATCAAACTAACTTCCAAATTCAAAACAATCCTCATATTGCCGATTCATGCCTATCTTATGTTGCTTATAACGAGGGCTGGGCGGATTATGCAAGTACATTTGCTCTCAAATGGGCAGGGCTGAGCCAAAAAATGGTTGATATATATATGCTCGACTACGAAATCGGTCAAATAATGACCGCCATGATTGATATCGGAGTAAACTACAAGGGTTGGGACGTTGCAAAGATAACAAAGTTCACAAATAAATATCTTAATTTCGGTTACGATGAATATTCCCGATCCTATTATGAATTTGTAACGGAAGATCCGGGCGTAATACTCTCCTATCCCGTCGGATATCTGAAGCTTCAGGATATAAGACAAGAGGTTATGGATATGGAAGGCTCAAATTATAATGAGTACAACTTTATTTTTGCATTTCTGAAAGCGGGCCACGGTCCCTTTGAGCTTGTCAGAAAAAGAGTTTTGAACTATTTTTATTAAAGAAAGGACACACTATGCTGTTTATACCTAAAGGCGTTTGCTCCCGAGCAATAAACGTAGAAATAGAAGACGGGATTATCAAGGACATCAAGTTTACCGGAGGCTGTGCGGGAAATACCGAAGGAGTCGCAAGGCTTTGTAAAGGAATGAAAGCGGAAGAAGTCATCAAAAGACTGAAGGGTATTCCCTGCGGAATGAGACCTACCTCTTGTCCCGACCAGCTTGCCCGTGCTTTGGAGCAGTATCTCCGGGAAAACAAATAAAGCATTTGTATGGCTTAGCAGTTTTATCCGCCGGGCATTCGTTCGGCGGATTTTTCTTCTCTTTCCAAATAAAATCAAAATTCTTTGCCTGAGATATTACAACAGTATTTTATTGACAAACAAAAGGCAATGCTGTAAAATTAAATCATACCAAAAAGATAGGATTTAAGCATCGGAGGTTTTTATGAACGTAAAGGATTTACAGCAAAAAATAATTGAAATAAAAAAGAAAAACGACATTTGTATTCTCGCACACAGCTATCAGGCAAGAGAAATAACCGAAATAGCCGATTTTGTAGGCGATTCCTTTCAGCTCAGCGTTAAAGCAAAGGACACTCCGCAAAAAACGGTTTTGATGTGCGGCGTATTGTTTATGGCGGAAACGGTAAAAATTCTTTCCCCGAACAAAAGAGTTTTTATTGCAAGCGAAACGGCAGGCTGCCCCATGGCGGAGCAAATGGATAAGGACCTCATATTATCGGTAAAAAAGCAGTTTCCCGATTACACAACCGTGGCGTATATCAACACCACCGCAGAGCTCAAAACAGTATGCGACGTATGCGTAACCTCGTCCTCGGCAGTTAAAATCGTCCGCAGGATAGAAAACGATAAAATTCTATTTATTCCCGACTGCAATTTAGGGGATTTTGTGGCAAAGCAGGTTCCCGAAAAGACCTTCAAGCTTTTGCAGGGCGGCTGTCCCATACACGCAAGAGTGGGCGCAGAGGACGTAAGAAAAGCAAGAGAAGCTCACCCGGACGCATTGCTTCTTGTTCATCCCGAATGTCTCCCCGCAGTTGTGGAAAAAGCGGATTTTGTAGGCTCGACCTCTGCAATCATGGATTTCGCCGAAAAATCGGATAAGCATGAATTTATCATCGGAACTGAAATAAGCATTGCGGAGCATCTGCAATACTCCTGCCCCGACAAGAGATTTTATCCTCTTTCAAAAAATCTGATTTGTCCCAATATGAAATCCACGACACTGATGGATGTTTATTATGCGGTAAACGGCGGCGGAAAAGAAATAATTATGGACGACCGCACTATTAACGACGCAAAAAAATGTATTGACGAAATGATAAGGCTGGGATAACAATGTGCAAAAAGGCAATTATCGCTATGAGCGGCGGAGTAGACAGCTCTGTTGCGGCGTATCTGATGAAGCAGGGCGGATATGAATGTATAGGCGCAACCATGAAGCTGTTTGACAACGATGACATACAGCTTGACCGTGAAAAAACCTGTTGCTCGCTCTCTGATGTGGAGGACGCAAGAAGCGTTGCTTACAAGCTCGGCATGCCGTATTATGTTTTCAACTTCAAAGGAAATTTTAAGGAAAATGTCATCGACCGTTTTGTTTTGGCTTATCAAAACGGATGTACCCCGAATCCCTGCATTGACTGCAACCGCTTTCTGAAATTCGACAAGCTTTTTCAAAGAATGAAAGAGCTTGATATGGACTATATCGTTACAGGTCACTATGTAAGGACTGAGTTTGACGAAGCGCTCGGCAGATATTTGCTAAAAAAAGCCGTTGATGATACAAAGGATCAGAGCTATGTGCTTTACAGCCTTACGCAGGAGCAGCTTGCCCATGTAAAATTTCCTCTCGGCGCAATGAGGAAAACCGAAGTCAGAAAAATTGCCGAAGAAAACGGGTTTATCAACGCAAGCAAACACGACAGTCAGGATATTTGCTTTGTTGCGGACGGCGATTACGCAGGCTTTATCGAAGGCTATACGGGAAAGGCTTCACAGCCCGGAGAATTTACAGACAAAAGCGGAAATATTCTCGGCACGCACAAGGGGATAATCCACTATACGGTAGGGCAGCGAAGAGGGCTGGGTATACCCGCAAAAGCGCCGCTTTATGTATGCGAAATATGTCCCGAAACAAACCGCGTGGTTTTAGGCTCGGACAGTGATCTGTTTTCCTGCGAGCTTGCGGCAGAGGATGTAAACCTGATTTCCGTTGACGAGATAAAAGAGCCTATGCGTGTCTGCGCCAAGGTAAGATACCGACAAAAAGAACAGCCTGCCGTTGCTTGGCAGACTGAGGGCGGCAGACTTTATGTAAAATTCGACGAGCCGCAAAGAGCTATAACAAAAGGACAGGCCGTTGTTCTTTACGACGGCGATGTTGTTGTCGGCGGCGGAACAATAAAGGAAATTAAATAGAGCCAAAAAGTATCAGCCGTTTAATAATTCCCACTTTGCAAAAAGAGTTCGGGGAATTTATTTATCAAATCTCTTTAAAATCGTAATAATATCTATTTACGAATTTGACTCCGGCTTTTAATATAACTTAGGCAAAATCTCTCCACTGCTGAATGCAGGAAACTGAAAATCCGGATACAAAAACTCCGCCTTTATGCAAAAAGCATAAAGGCGGAGCCGGCTTTTTTCAGACCGTGAG
>JBJESI010000159.1:0-7794 GCA_051882715.1 Oscillospiraceae bacterium | reverse complement strand
ACCGTGCGGAGAATTCTGTACGTGTCGAGAAGACTGCCCTCGAAATCCGCTTCAAGACGGTTTGAAAGAACTATCTGGAAGATGTCGCCCTCCTTGATATGGTGCTTTGCTTTTTTGACCATATCGCAGTATAGCTCTCGGTCGAAAATAGGCTTGAAGTCGGATTTTAAAACGCCCCTTTGCTCCTTCGCCGCCGTTCCGTTTCGGATAAGCTCGGCGAGATTTTTAAGCTCAAGCTCCGCTCGGTTGTACTCGCTTTCGGGCGAGTCGAGAGAAATATTAACGATAAGAATTATTTTCTGACGGAAATTATCAAAGGCGATTACCTTGTCGAAAAGCATAAGGTCCACGTCCTTGAAATTTTCGGTGTCGGGCGCGTCAAGACGAAGCGTAGGCTCGGAGTATTTGAGATAATCATATGAAAAATACCCCACAAGTCCGCCTGTAAACGACGGCAGCCAGTCGAATTTCGGGCTCCTGTAATCGCTGAGCACCTGCCTTATGTATTTATCGGGATTGCTGTCCTTAAATGTGAGCGAGCCTACCTTGATTTCGCCGTTGTGACAGGTGATTTCAAGCTTCGGGTCAAAGCCGAGAAAGGTGTAGCGCCCCCATTTTTCACGGTCGGCAACGGACTCGAGAATATAGCAGTGGTGCGAAACATTCTTTAAAATCCTCAGCACCTCAATCGGAGTCCTGATGTCGGAAAGCATCTCCATACTTATGGGAACGGTCTTGTACTTTTTTTCTTCTGCGATTTTTTTGACAGCTTCTAAGCTTGGCTTCATAGTTAACCCCCTCTTGCCGGGAACAAAAAAAACGTCCCCGACAGAAAAATAGATTTCTGTCAAGGACGAATAGCTTCTATCCGCGGTACCACCTTGATTTACGGCGCTTGCCGTACGCTTAGCAGGATACTGACATATCCTCGGCAACTAACGTATGCCTGCACGTCGCAGATACTCGGCAAAGCCTTTGACTGCGCCCTCCACGGTCCATTTGACAGCCTGTTTTCCGTCTGCATCCCAGCGCCGCAGACTCTCTGTGCGAGCATAACTGCCTTTATCTCCGTTTCAACGGTTTCGTTAGGTTAAATTTATCACAAATAATTATCCTTGTCAATACCTTGAAAAAAATTTATTCCCAATCTTTTTTAAAAAATTATAAAAAGCTATTGTAATATCTACTAAAATGGTATATAATAAAGTCGCAGGCGTGATTAAGCGAGCTTATCACGCTTTGCTCCGATTTAAATATCTTTGAAAATTCATAAATTAAGGTAGTGAAAGCTTTGAATAAAGTGATTTATGCGGACAATGCCGCCACCACAAGGGTTTCCGACGAGGTATTAAGGGAGATGCTCCCGTATTTTACCGAAGGCTACGGAAATGCTTCGAGCATATATTCTTTAGGACAGGATGCGGCAAGGGCTATTGTTTCGGCAAAGGAAAGAATTGCAAAGTGCATCGGCGCCGACCCGAGAGAAATTTATTTTACAAGCGGCGGCTCTGAGTCCGACAACTGGGCTGTAAGAGGGATTGCCGAAAATATGGCGAAAAAGGGCAAAAAGCATATTGTTACCTCCGCCATTGAGCATCATGCGATTTTGCACACCTGTCAGTATCTTGAGAAAAACGGCTTTGAGGTGACCTATGTTCCCGTTGAAGAAAACGGCATTATAAGTGCCGAGGCTCTGCAAAACGCAATACGTGAGGATACCGCTCTTGTCACTGTGATGTACGCCAACAATGAAATCGGGACAATCCAGCCCATTGAAGAAATTGCGAAAATCTGCAAGGAAAAGAAGGTGCTTTTCCACACTGACGCAGTTCAGGCAATCGGCAATGTTCCTATAAACGTAAGGGAAACGGGAATCGACCTTATGAGCGTTTCGGGGCATAAAATCCACGCTCAAAAGGGAATAGGTTTTCTTTATCTTAAAAGAGGAGTCGTTCTTCCTAATCTTATTTACGGCGGAGGACAGGAAAACGGCAAGCGCCCGGGCACGGAGAATGTTCCCGCAATAATGGGGCTTGCAAGGGCTGTTGAAATTGCTGTGTCGGATATTCCGTCAAAGGTCGAGAGGATAACCCGCAAGCGAAACAGACTTATCGACGGACTTCTTGAAATAAAGGGGACAAGGCTTAACGGCGACAGGCAAAAGCGTCTTTGCGGCAATGCAAATGTTTCGATTTTGGGCATTGAGGGAGAATTTATACTTATGATGCTCAATGTTTTCGGAATTTGCGCTTCAAGCGGCTCTGCCTGCACATCGGGCTCGCTTGACCCGTCCCACGTGCTTTTGGCTCTGGGACTTCCCCACGAGATAGCGCACGGCTCGCTAAGGCTCTCGATTTCCGATGACACAACGGATGAGGATATTGATTATATTATAGAAAAGGTTAAGCAGGTGGCCGAGCGCGGCAGGGAAATGTCGCCTCTTTGGGAGAGAATAATCAAAGAGCCCGAAAATTACGGTCATCTTCTCAAGTGGGTATCGCCCATAGACTAAAGGAGGAAATACAAATGATATACAGCGAAAAAGTAATGGACCATTTTGCAAATCCGAGAAATGTGGGCGAAATCGAAAACGCCGACGGTATCGGAGAGGTAGGAAACGCAAAATGCGGAGATATAATGAAAATGTATCTCAAGATTGACAACGGAATTATTACAGATGTAAAGTTTAAGACCTTCGGCTGCGGAGCTGCGGTTGCAACCTCCTCCATGGCTACTGAGCTTATCAAGGGAAAGAGCATCGACGATGCGCTGAAGCTTACAAACAAGGCTGTTGTGGAGGCTCTTGACGGACTTCCCGCAGTAAAGGTGCACTGCTCGGTTTTGGCGGAGCAGGCGATCAAGGCGGCGCTTTCCGACTACTATAAAAAGCAGGGAATAGACCCTCTGCCGATAGTTGGCGAAATCGGAGAATGCGACCATTGCCATAGCTAATAATAAAATACAAGGGCTGCCGCAAGTGAGTAAAATCACGGGCGGCAGCCCTTTTTAAATCGGAGCAAGGAGCTTTGCGATTTGGTTACACGGTAAGCAATTACGATTTTTACTTATTTCTCCGAAGCGGTTTGATTAAAGGCTCCGTTCAATATCATCTCATCGCTTTGAGCCTTGGATTTTTTGAACAGGATAAGTAATTCCACAATGAGAAAAGCAGAAATAAGAAGTGAAATTATTCTATTATTACCCGGAAGTAAGTATATACAGCAAAGCAAATCTATGGCGTTTAATACTGCCAGAAAAACAAAAGCTTTTTTATATTTCGGAGTAAACAGCAATATGTATCCTGCTATCCACGCAAGCGCCAAAGCAATACCTAAAATAAGGAATATGATTCCGCCTATGGAATCCAACGAAAATGCCAGAGCCATAGACAATTCAAGTCCCGGCACGGTCATTCCGAAATCATAAAAAAAGTAACCGAAATACGGAATCACAAAAAAGAATACATTCCCTATTATTTTCAGCCCGAGCAAGACGGACGCAATGATAAATCCCGGATTTTTTATTCTGTTCATGCTATGACCATTCCTTTCCTTTTAATAATGACGGGGCAAGCCCTTGTTAAATTGTTCTGCATTGGAAGTCGCCTCCAAATGTTAAGCTTTCAATTCATTTTACCATAATTATATGGGAAATGATATTGGCATAATATACATTTTTATGAAATTATTTTGTGAAAATTTCATAAATTACAGATGTTGCTTTTTATATCTTTGTAAACAGAACCGCAAAGGCTCAGAAAAGCGAATAAAAACGGCGGCGGATAAAAAATCCGCCGCCGTTTTGTCAGCTGTTAAAATGTCTCTAACCCGAAGCTTATTGAAAGAGCATTGTTAATTTTGTTCATGGAGCTTTGGTCGATTTCGCCCATGCGCTCCTTAAGCCGCTTTTTATCAATCGTCCGTATTTGTTCAAGCAAGACCACTGAGTCCTTTGCAAGCCCGCAGGTCTGCGCCTGCAGGGCAATATGCGTGGGAAGCTTCGCCTTTTCTTTTTGACTGGTTATTGCCGCCGCAATTACGGTGGGGCTGTACTTGTTGCCTACATCGTTTTGTACTATGAGAACAGGACGTACGCCCCCCTGCTCCGAGCCTACAACGGGGCTTAAATCAGCGTAGTAGATTTCTCCTCTTTTTACCCCAAGCAAACCACTCCTCGTCCGAATATTTACACTTTTATTTTTGCCTCATAAAGGTTTTTTATTCAAAATAATTTTGTAAAAAACGGGGCTTTTACATTATATGTATTCGGCAGAAAAAAGTTGATTTGCGGCGAAAAAGCACAGTAATCATACCGTAAAAAGAATTTGTTGCCAAACAGTCGCTTTTTGGTTCAATAAGGGGCTTACCCGGACGTTTAATGCGGCAAGGGTCGGCAAAATGGAATCCGCCTCCTTACGGGGACATCTTGCATAAGTTATTTTATTTCTTCTGCCAGATGAGGGAATAATTCAAGACTCCGCTTTAAAATTCCGTGCATAAAGGCGATTGTTATTCCGTAGTTTGTAAACGGCACGTTTTGTTCGAGAGCGCATTTTCTGCGGTACTGAACCTCTCTTTCGGTTATCATACAGCCGCCGCAGTGAATTATCAGGCTGTACGGGGAAAGATCCTCGGGGAAGCCTCTGCCGGAGGAGGTTTCGATTACAAGCTCCTTGCCTGTGTATTTTTTCAGCCAGCGCGGAATTTTCACCGTGCCGATGTCGTCGCACTGCCTGTGGTGGGTACAGCCCTCGGAAATCAGAATCCTGTCGCCGTTTTGCAATTTGTCGATTTGGGAAACGGCTTTTACCGCATCGTCGAGAAAGCCCTTGTATCTAGCAAGCAGAATAGAAAACGATGTGAGCGGTATGTCCTTCGGAGTATCCGCATTTACCTTCTCAAACGCCTGGCTGTCCGTTATAACCATCGCAGGCTTTTTGGCAAGGGAAGAAAACGTCTCTTTAAGTGCGTTTTCCTTGACTACAACTGCGGTTGCGTCCGCTTCGAGAATATCACGGATTGTCTGCTGCTGGGGCAGAATGAGACGCCCTTTCGGCGCCGCCGAGTCGATGGGCACAACAAGCACGGCTATGTCGCCGGGCTTCAGAAGGTCTCCGACGATTTTAAGCTTCTCGTCACGAACCTTTAAGGTGTGAGCGATTTTTTCTTTCAGCTCTCTGATACCCTCGCCGCTTTTTGCGCTTACTTCTATTTCGTTTTCGCCGATATCGTTTCTCTTTGCGATATCGGCTTTGTTGTAGGCGACTATATAGGGGATTTTTTTCTCGGAAAAAAGCTCCAGAAGCTGACGGTCGCACTGGGATTTTCCCTTTTCGGAATCCACCACAAGTACGGCTATGTCGGCACGGTTTAGGATTTGCTTTGTCTTTTTAACACGAAGCTCTCCCAAATCGCCCTCGTCGTCAAAGCCCGGCGTGTCGATTATTACCACAGGACCGAGAGGAAGAAGCTCCATTGCCTTTAAAACGGGGTCTGTGGTAGTGCCCTTGACGTCGGAAACCACGGAAAGCTCCTGCCCTGTAACCGCATTGACAACGCTGGACTTGCCTGCGTTTCGCACTCCGAAAAATCCGATGTGTATTCTCTCTGAATTAGGCGTGTCGTTAAGTCCCATAATAACCCTCCTTTAGAATCTGAAATCCCTGCTTCCGTTTTCGATAGCCGCAAGGTTTTCGGTTACGATTTTTCTTACCTTTTCGCTTGGAACATTCTCTATTTCTTTTAAAATGAGCTCGTTTCCGATTTTCTTTGTTTCCTCGGAAGCGTAGTCCATAAGAAATTCCTTGAGAGTCATAAGAGCATTGGGGTGACAGCAGTTTTGAATTTGACCGCTCTTGCAAAGGGACATAAATCTGTCTCCTGTTCTGCCCTCACGGTAGCAGGCTGTGCAGAAGCTGGGAATATAGCCGAATTCCATAAGCCATCTTACCACCTCGTCAAGAGTTCTGCGGTCGCTTACGTCAAACTGCGCCGAGCTTTCGTCCTCGGGCTCGGGCTCGCAGTAGCCGCCGACGCTCGTTCTGGATGCGCCGCTTATCTGCGAAACGCCCAGACGGATAACCTTTTCTCTTACCTCCTTGCTTTCACGGGTGGAGATAATCATTCCCGTGTAGGGAACGGAAATCCTGATGAGAGCGCAGATTTTTGCGAATGTGTCGTCGCTTATTCCGCCGTCAAAATCATCGGGGTCGATGTCGTCCGCACGCTTAACTCTCGGTACGCTGATGGTGTGGGGTCCTACGCCGTGAACCGCCTCCAAATGCTCTGCGTGCATAAGAAGCCCTGCAAACTCGTATTTGTAAAGCTCAAGTCCGAACAGAACGCCGAGTCCCACGTCGTCAATTCCACCCTCCATAGCCCTGTCCATAGCCTCTGTGTGATATGCGTAGTTGTGCTTAGGACCTGTCGGGTGAAGCTTTTCGTAGCTTTCCTTGTGGTAGGTTTCCTGAAAGAGTATGTACGTGCCTATTCCTGCGTCTTTAAGCTTGCGGTAGTTTTCCACCGTGGTAGCGGCGATGTTTACGTTAACACGGCGGATTGCTCCGTTTTTGTGCTTGATGGAGTAAATTGTATTTATACATTCAAGAATGTATTCGATAGGGTTGTTTACGGGGTCCTCTCCCGCTTCGATAGCAAGACGCTTGTGTCCCATGTCCTGAAGAGCGGTTACCTCGCGCTTAACCTCCTCCTGGGTAAGCTTTTTCCTTGCAATATGCTTGTTTTTGAGGTGATAAGGGCAGTAAACACAGCCGTTAACGCAGTAGTTTGACAGATAAAGAGGAGCAAACATAACGATTCTGTTTCCGTAAAAATCCTTTTTAATCTGCTCTGCAAGGTCGTAGATTTCTGCGATTTTTTCGGGATTTTCGCAGGCGAGAAGCACAGAGGCTTCACGGTGAGTAAGACCTTTTCTGAGCTTTGCCTTTTCGATAATGCTGTCTACAAGCTCTAAGTTGTCCTTGTTCTTTTCGGCATAGTCAAGGGTGTCAAGGATTTCCTCGTGGCTTATGAATTCTTCGGCTTTAAGTGATTTTGGATTGTACATAATATTACTTCTTTCTTTAATATATTATCGTTTGAAGTCGGGAGCGTCTCCTCTTGCGGTGACGATTTTTCTCCCCGTTGACTTGATGCGCCCTTCAAGGCATTTCCTGCACTGAGCCGATTCGTCTCCCGTGCAGATTTTGTTGTCGTAAAGCATATATTTTTTCCTTACCGCCGTGGGCGATAGGTTCGGCATTACGACGTTTGCTCCCGCAAGTATTCCTTTTTCTCTTCCTGTGGGGTCAAGCGTACCCAGCGCCGTAGTGGCAGGCAGCAGAACCTTGGGAAGAAGAAGTCTGATGATTGCAAGCAGGTGCAGAGTCAGCTGTACGCTTCCGTTTTTTTCACTGCAAAACGGGGTGTCGTGATGTGAGATAAACGGGCCTATCCCAACCATCTGCGGCTCGAAATCCTTTATAAACCGCAGGTCTTTTACAATGCTTTCGCTTGTTTGAAACGGAGAGCCTACCATAAATCCGCAGCCCACCTGATACCCGATTTCCTTTAAATCGTAAAGGCACTGCATTCGGGTTTCAAGTCTCATTTCCGCAGGGTGAAGCTTTGAATAATGTACGGGGTCTGCGGTTTCGTGTCTTAAAAGATACCTGTCCGCGCCTGCGTCAAAAAGCCGCTTAAAGCTTTCCTTGCCTCTTTCGCCGAGGGAGAGGGTAACGGCGCAGTCGGGATAACGCTCTTTAAGCTCCGATATAATTTTGCAAAGAATATCATC
>JBJESI010000158.1:0-7825 GCA_051882715.1 Oscillospiraceae bacterium | reverse complement strand
CTTAAATATTATTTATA
The DNA here is from genome assembly GCA_051882715.1 of Oscillospiraceae bacterium. GTDB lineage: Bacteria > Bacillota > Clostridia > Oscillospirales > Ruminococcaceae > JBJESI01. The sequence goes on along the minus strand of JBJESI010000158.1, from coordinate 7,808 downwards.
TTATATAGTATAAAATTATAAATTTCAATAGTTTGGATAAAAAAACACACCTTGAAAATATACAAAAATATTTTCAAAGTGTGTATGATTTGCACAAAAAATATGAAATTCTTCGACAATTAAGGTTTGTCAACCCCGAAAATCATGTCAACTTGCGGCGTTTTCAAGCACGCAAATTATAACCGCCCAGCATAGATTATATATAATCATCTGCGCAGGCAGAAAATAGCTTAGCCCCGTGAGAAAAGCGAAGAAGGCAACGATTCCGATTCCGAGGACCATTGAGGCAATGTGAACGGCCGAAAAGAAATTAACGCAGCCTCTGATTTTTCTGCAGGCAACAAGCGAAGCGCAGAAAGATGAAAGCGTTCCGTTGGAAGCAACGGCACCGCTTGCCCTGGCGGTGTACGAGGAAATCTCGTTATACTTTTCGTGAAGCCTGAAGGGCATTATTTTTATGATGTTCGGAGAAATTTCAAACAATTCCGTAAGGGTTGAAACGGTAATGATTGAATCAACCGTTTTAAGAACAATGCCGATATCCTTCTTATCAAGCTGTCTTAAAGCGTTTGCAACCTCAAGCGACGGTTTCATTTCCACGATAAACATTGCACAAAGCTCTCCGGAAACCGACAGATACAAAACATTGTTAAAGCTGCTCTTGAGGTATTTTTTTTCTTTTTCCACCGAGGGAATAGGAATTCCGTGGTTTTTCATAAGCTCCCTGTTTCCGAAAAGAACTCTGCGGTTGTCAATCCAGCCTGCGGCGCCCATGCTGTCCTCATAAACGAAATTCTCAACTTTCTTGAGCATTGAGGTTTTTCCGCCGATAATGTCGTAAAAAATGTGAGAAAGCACACTTCCCGAATGTATGCAGAGGCTTGCCGCATTGAGAAACGCTTCGTCAACGCGCTTATTTTTGAATACCTTAAATCCTACAAGCGAAACAGAACCGTCGGGGAAAAGCGAAGCGGCGTCAACAATAACGGAATTTGCATAGGAAAAATCCTCGGCGGCGGAGTAGCCTAAAACCACTGAGGAATTAGCCGCAAGTTTTTTTGAGGCTCTCGAAAGGGGAATATTTGCAATAAATGTTGCCGCAAAGGGTGCGGAAAGAGCTGAACATGCCGAAAACGTCATTAAACCGAGTGCGGCATCGCCGTGAAACATTCCTGCACCGACGCCTATCAGCACTGAGAGAGCAAAGAAAATCGGAGTGCATATTCTGCTGACAGCGTCAACATGGTCGTATGAATAAGATGTTTTTAAGAAATCCGTCAAAAGCTCTGTTTCTCTCATTGTGCAAAGCTGAGGAAAATCGGTAAGAAGTCCTTTCGTAAACGCCTCCGCCGTATCGTCGTCATCTATATAGCAGGTTGAGTATTTTTTTGAACCGCTTATGATAAATTTGAAGTTTCTCTTAGTCCTGCTGACAATCAGTATTTTTCCGACAGTATTGAAGAAAAGTCCGATTGAAGCTATGGAAATATAGAGATGAAGATTATTTGGGTTTATCCAAGCTTTGTTTATCAGCAGAGCGATCGGCGTTGCCATTGCCGCAAGCATTGAAACGGCAAACACGCTGTCCGTATCAGCTTTGAATTTAAAGAAATTCAATGTGCCGTTTATCATTACGGACAGACTGCAAAGCATTACAAGAACGCCTAAAATAAGGTTTACGCTGATATAGCCCACAGGGGAAGCCGCCTTATCCATAAAAGAAGGCAGACTGACTTTCAAGCTGTCGGCGCAGGATATGTATACGAGCGCGGCGCTTAAGATAAACTGGAAAAGCGCTCTGATAAGAAGAGAAAGCTTTGTTTGATTAAGATTTTTAAGTATGGGCTTAGCCTCTTCCACGCTGTTGTAATCGTCAAATTCTTCAACGGTATCGGGAAGCTCATCTTCCTTCTCTTCCTTAAGGTCATCTTCTGTTCTTACAACAAAGTCCTTGACCTTCTTTTTTCTTTTGCTTTTAACTTCGGTGATTTTTTGCTGTTCCTTTTCCTCATCGGTCATAATAAGCTGTTCGGTATTAGGAATTATTTTTTCCTTAGCCTTGTCGTCTAAGGTGAAGCTTACCGTTTTACCTTCAGGAACGGAGGAATCGTCTTTTTCCGCTTCTTTTGAAACGGATACCACGTTTTGCTGAAGCGAGCTTACAAAATCGTCGTTTGACGGTTTGCTTTTGTTAGAAGCTTTTGGCTGAAATTCCTCCATAACAGCCGTGGGAGGAATAACCTTTTTATCTGCGGCTTCGGCAGGTTCCGACGAATTTAAGACGCTGTCAACAGCCTCGTCCGTAACGGTAAAGGCGGTATCCGGCTTTACCTCGTCGAGAATTTTATCGACAAGGTCGTTTAAATTATTTTCATTTTCGGGGGTTAAAGTTTTGTTGCTCATTTTTTTATCCTTTATTTGTACGTTGTCTAACGGTTTCATACATTAAAATTCCTGCCGCAACCGAAGCGTTCAGGGAATTGATTTGTCCGAACATGGGGATTCTTACAAAGAAATCGCATTTTTCGGAAACGAGTCTTCCGATTCCGTTGCCCTCAGAGCCGATAACAAGACCGACAGCTCCGTCAAAATCGGTTTTGGAAACATCCTGTCCGTTCATATCCGCTCCGTAAATCCATACGCCGTTTTTTTTCAGGGTATCTATTGCGGCAGGGAGATTAGGAACCTTTGCCACCTTTACAATGCTTGCGGCGCCTGCCGAGGTTTTGTAAACGGTGGAATTAAGCGTTGCGCTGCGCCGTTTCGGTATGATAATTCCGTGTACTCCCGAAGCCTCAGCCGTTCTGATAATAGCGCCGAGATTATGAGGGTCCTCAATCTCATCGCAAATTACTATAAATGGCTTTTCGTTTTTTTCCTCTGCGAAAGCAAGAATATCTTCTATACTCACATACTCCGCACAGGAAATCGTGGCGGCAACGCCCTGATGGTTTGCGTGTCCGCACATATTGTCAAGCTTTACGGGCGAAACCTTTTTAAAAACAATCCCTCTTTCTGCCGCCATAGCGGAAATCTTTGAAATTGAGCCGCCCTCGGCACAGGCATAAATCGTGTCGATATTGCCGCCTGCATTGAGAGCTTCTATAACAGGATTTCGGCCGATTATCAAACCGTCGTCCTTTTGAAAACGTTTTTCCATTATAACATCATTCCATATCTTATATCATTTCATTTACTGTTTTCATTTACTGTTTAAGTATAACACAAAAACAAACAAAATGCTACACAAAACGTAAAAAATATTGCGTAACCGATTTTTTTATTTTTCCACTTGAAAAATACTTATTAAAATGATAAAATTAAAAAGATAGTTTAAATAAGGAGAATGTGTTTTGCAAAAAGAAAACAACACAGAAATAATCACGTTTGACGACGCTAAAGCGGTTGTGTTTGAAAGATATAAAACGACTCCTCTTGCTTTTGTCCACAGCTTCGGCTGTCAGCAGAATGTAAGCGACGGAGAAAAGCTGAAGGGAATGCTTGCCGCAATGGGATTCGGCCTTACCGATTCGGTTGATGAGGCGGATGTAATAATCTATAACACCTGTGCGGTGCGTGAAAATGCGGAGGACAGGGTTTTCGGTCTTTGCGGACAGTTAAAGCATCTTAAAAAGCAGAAGCCCGATGTGATATTAGGCTTATGCGGTTGCATGGTACAGCAAAAGCATATAGCGGAAAAGATAAAAAAAAGCTATCCCAATGTGGATTTGGTTTTCGGGACAAACGCCCTATACAGCCTTCCTGAAATACTCGTAAAGGCGATTAAGAGCAAGAAGCGGGTTTTTGATATTGAAAATACAAAGGGTGAAATTGTTGAAAACGTTCCTCTGCACCGTGACAGTACATTCAAGGCATGGGTGCCGGTAATGTATGGCTGCGATAATTTCTGCACATACTGCATAGTGCCTTATGTAAGGGGAAGAGAGCGCAGCAGGCATCCCGACGAGGTCGTAAACGAGGTTAAAAAACTGGTTAGCGAGGGCTATAAGGAGGTAACTCTTCTCGGGCAGAATGTAAACTCCTACGGCAAGGGACTTTCGGAAAAGACAAATTTTTCCGACTTACTCAGAAGGCTTAACGATATTGACGGGGATTTCAGAATCAGCTTTATGACCTCGCACCCAAAGGACGCAACCTTTGAGCTGATCGACACAATTTCAGAATGTAAAAAAGTCAGCAGGTATCTGCATTTGCCTCTTCAGTCGGGAAGCGACAGAATACTCAAAGAAATGAACAGGCATTACGATATCAGTCAGTATATGACTCTCATAAATTACGCCAAAGAAAAAATCCCCGATATTGCATTTTCTTCGGATATAATTGTCGGCTTTCCCGGTGAAACCTACGAGGACTTCTGTAAAACCGTGGAGGTTGTAAAGGAAGTCGGATACGACAATTTATATACATTTATCTACTCAAAGCGTGTGGGAACAAAGGCGGCCGATATGCCTGATCCCTATACCTATGAGGAGAAAAGCAAATGGTTCTCAGAGCTGCTTGAAGCGCAGAAGGAAAGCGCTTCAAAGGGGCATAAACGCTATCTCGGAAAGACGCTTCGTGTTTTATGCGACGGAGCGGGAAGAACAAACGAGGAGCTTATGTCGGGAAAAAGTCACGAAGGAGTAATAGTTGACTTTGAGGGCGGCAAAGAGCTTCTCGGCAAATTCGTTGATGTTTGCATAACCGAAACTACCCATTGGGCATGTACGGGCAAATTGATAAATAAATAATTTACTTGGAGGAAATCACAATGGACGTAACAGCAAAGGCAAGAGAACTCGGAAAGCTTATTCAGGCTGACGAAAGATACGTAAAGTACATGGAAGCTAAAAAGATAAACGACGAGGACACAGCGCTTCAGGAGCTTATCGGAGCTTTCAATCTTAAAAGAGCGGATCTCAACAACGAAATGAGCAAAGAGGACAGGGATGCCGAGAGGCTCAAAACGCTTGATGTTGAAATCAAAGAGCTTTACGGAAGAATTATGGCAAACGAATCCATGTTCAGATTTACCGAAGCAAAGCACGATATGGACGAAATGCTCAACGAAGTAAATATGATTATAACAATGTGCGCTAACGGTGAGGATCCCGACACCTGTGAGGCGGCTCCCTCGTGCTCCGGATCATGCTCGACCTGCGGAGGATGCCACTAAACGCAGATTATAAAAAAACGCTGAAAGGAATGACAAAGGTGCCCGACTATTCAAAGCTTTCTCCCATGATGCAGCAGTATGTTAAAACCAAAGAGGAATATCCCGACCACATACTGTTCTACCGTCTCGGCGATTTCTATGAAATGTTCTTTGACGACGCTTTGACTGCGTCAAGAGAGCTTGAAATAACTCTCACGGGCAAGGACTGCGGTCTTGAAAGTCGTGCGCCTATGTGCGGCGTTCCTCATCACAGCGCCGAGCTTTATATTAAAAAACTTATCGAAAAGGGTTACAGGGTTGCAATCTGCGAGCAGACAGAAGACCCTGCTCTTGCAAAGGGACTTGTAAAGCGTGAGGTTGTCCGAATAATGACCCCGGGTACGGTCGTCGAGGCAAGCATGCTTGACGAGGGAAGAAATAACTATATATGCTCGGTTTATTGCGCCAAAAAGTCAGTAACGGCGGCGTTTGCCGATATTTCCACGGGAAGCGTCGAGGTTTTTTTAAAAAGCGGACCTCTTGCAGACGGAGGAGTAACTGCGGAGCTTTCACGCTTTATGCCTTCGGAAATTCTTTATAATTCGGAGCTTTTATCAAGAAAGCCGATTACGGAGTTTATAAAAATACATCTCCCTGATTGCGTGAGCGTTCTGCGGGATAATGAAAGCTTTGTATGCTCGGACAGAGAAACTATTTTTGCCCAGCTTGATACTCAAATGGTACAGATGCCTGAATTTGATGCGGAATCCGATTTATATAAATGTCTTTACTCGCTTTTTGACTACATAAAAGAAACGCAAAAAAGCCTTATAAAGCGTTTTACAAGCGTTAATATCCATTCCGGAGAGGATTTTCTCACTTTGGATTACAGCGCAAGGAGAAATCTTGAGCTGACCGAGACCATGATAACAAAGGAGAAAAAGGGCTCTCTTTTGTGGGTGCTTGACAAAACCTCTACCGCTATGGGAAGAAGGCTTCTCAAAGCCTATATTGAACAGCCGCTCACGAATGTAACGGCAATCACGAAGCGTCAGAACGCCGTAGAGCAGCTTGTAAATTCTCCTATTGAAAGGGAAGAAATCGAAAAATCACTTGAAAAGGTGTATGACCTTGAAAGACTTATGTCCCGTGTTATGTACGGTACAGCGACTCCCAGAGATGTGCGTGCCCTTGCATACACCGCAGAGCAAATCCCCTTTGTCAAATCAAATCTTAAAAAATTCGGCTCGGGACTTTTGCATGAAATTGACAATGAAGCCGACGAGCTTTCCGATATAAGAAATCTTGTTGAAAATGCTATTGAGGACGAGCCTCCCGTGACGGTAAAGGACGGCGGCGTTATAAAGCAGGGCTTTAATTCCGAGCTTGATGAACTGAGAAAGCTTATAACCGGCGGAAAAGATATTCTTGCCGAAATAGAAGCAAGTGAGCGTGAAAAAACGGGTATACGAACTCTTAAAGTCGGATATAACAAGGTTTTCGGATACTACATAGAAGTATCGAAAAGCTTTGCTTCACAGGTTCCCGAAACTTATATACGCAAGCAAACTCTCACAAACGGCGAGCGTTATATTACCCAGGAGCTTAAGGATATAGAAAACAAAATTCTTTCGGCAAATGATAAAAGCTTAAAGCTTGAAGCCGAAATTTTTGCAGAGGTAAAAAAATATATAGCGTCAAAGCTGACAACCGTTCAGCAGACCGCCGCAGCTTTGGCAAAGCTCGATGTTTTTTGCAGCCTTGCTAAAACGGCGGTTACAAACAACTATACACGTCCGGTTATCACTCTTGACGGAGTTATTGACATTAAGGACGGACGCCATCCCGTAATCGAAGCTATACAGCGTGACGAGATGTTTGTCCCCAATGATATTTACCTTGATAAAAGCTCTTCAAAAATGATAATACTTACAGGTCCGAACATGGCGGGAAAGTCTACCTATATGCGCCAAACCGCTCTTATAGTTTTAATGGCGCAAATGGGCTCTTTCGTGCCTGCAAGCGACGCAAAAATCGGAGTGGTAGATAAAATTTTCACAAGAATAGGCGCGTCCGACGATCTTGCGTCGGGAAAGTCAACCTTTATGGTGGAGATGAGCGAGGTTGCGGACATTTTAAATCAGGCAACAAAGGACAGTCTTGTGATACTTGACGAAATAGGAAGGGGCACCTCCACCTATGACGGTATGAGTATCGCCTCGGCTGTCGTTGAGCATATTGTCACTTCTAAAAAGCTTGGCTGTAAAACTCTTTTTGCAACGCATTACCATGAGCTTATCGAGCTTGAAAATAAATTCAGCGGAGTTAAAAATTTCAGTATTGCAGCAGCCAAAAAGGGAGATACCATAAAGTTCTTAAGAAAAATCGTCAGAGGCGGAGCTGACGACAGCTACGGTATAGAGGTTGCAAAGCTTGCGGGCGTTCCGAAAAGCGTAACCGACCGAGCAAAGGAGATACTTGCGGCACTTGAAAAGGACAGCGCTTTAAACCGAAATATAAATGAAGTTGAAGCCAAAAACCGTCAGACTCAGGTCAGTCTTGAACAGCTTTCGGAAAACGAGGCTATAAAGCGGCTTCAAAAAATAGATCCCGACGATTACAGCCCCAGAGAGGCTCATGAAATTTTAAGAGA
>JBJESI010000157.1:0-1811 GCA_051882715.1 Oscillospiraceae bacterium | reverse complement strand
CAGAAGTAAAAATTGTTACTTCGCATTATTTTCATAAGACTCGATCATCTTTTTAACCATCTGGCCGCCTACAGAACCTGCCTGTCTTGCAGTAAGGTCTCCGTTGTAACCGTTCTTAAGGTTAACGCCTACTTCGTTTGCAGCCTCCATCTTGAAACGGTCAAGAGCTTCTCTTGCCTGAGGAACAACTAACTTATTCTTTGACATAATTTTTTCACTCCTTTAATTTTAGTTGCAAATATCGTGTTTGCAGTAGTATTGTGTGAATTTATTTTTCTTTTATCAGTGAAAAAATATGTCATTATTTTTTTTATTTTTTTCAAAAACTCAGTATTTTAAAAACCTTTACAGCCTATTTGCAAAGAAATCTATTAAAAAATCCCTGAACAGCACGGCGTTTTGCGGCAAATATCCCTTTTTCCAGCGGATATTTATATACCTGTAACAGCAGGGCGATTTAATTTGAATAAACCTGATGTTTTCTTCAACGGTATCAATCCATGTTTGCTTTGGCACAAAGCTTATGCCGAAGCCCATATTTATAAGCTTTCGCAGGGTTTCCGGATTGTCGATTTCCAAAGACATTTCAGGCTCAACGCCTGCCATTTGAAAAAACGGGGGCATAAGCTGCATATAGCTTTTGCTTCGATTTGGACCTATTATTGAATAATTTTTAATTTCGCTTAAATTTATGGATTTTTTATCTGCAAGCGGGTGATTTTTCGGAACAGCCAAAACTATATCCTCGCGCAGAATGGTACGGGCATTTTCTTCACGGATTTCGTGCAAGGACTGAAAAAGCTCAACGTCAACTCCGTTTGAGGGAGGATTTGTGGTTACTATAATCTGATTGTTGGGATGCAGGCTGTTAAAATCGCTGAGTATTCTGGGAATAAGGCTCGAACCTACGGAAACGGAAAATGTAATCGGAGGCGATGCCGTGCTGCCGCTTTGCAGGGAACTGTAAATCTTATCGACGTTTTGCAAAATGTCATTTGTATATGAGAGCAATATTTTCCCCCGCTCATTGAGCTTTATACTTCTGCCCACTCTGTCAAATAACTCTCCTCCAAGCTCATTTTCCAACTGGTGAATCATTTTGCTGACAGCAGGCTGAGCGACAAAAAGCTCCTTTGCGGCTTTGGTCATATTCTCAAGCTCCGCAACGGTTTTAAAGTATCTCAGTTGAAGTAAATCCATAGAAAAATCCTCCGAAGTATATTTACGGATAAAAACTGTTTAAAGTAATTATAATTCGTAAATAAGAAAAAATCAAGCGGCAAAAACAATAACCTATCAGTTATTACAGAATAAATAATTATGTATTTGATTTTATAATTGAAAACGGTTATAATTAAGGTGAAAATAATAACGAAAATAAGTGATTTGATGAGCAAAAAAAGGATTGACTTTGCCGCAGACGGCACAAGAAAAAGCATACTGTCTCTGGCATTACCGATGATGGTTGCTCAGCTTCTGAGCCTGATGTACAACATAACGGACAGGATTTACATCGGAAATCTTCCCTTAAACGGTGAATTTGCGCTGGGCGGAGTTGGTATATGTTTTCCGATTATTACTATCGTAAACGGCTTTGCAAATCTCTTCGGTTTGGGCGGAGCGCCGCTTTTTTCAATCGCATCGGGTAAAAACGACGCCGGCGAAGCTAAAAAAATAATGTCCAATTCCTTTTGGATGCTTGTTATCACAGGATTTGCCCTTACTGCCTTATTGCTTGCCTTTCACGAACCGATATTGTATTTGTTCGGCGCAAGCGAAAACACCTTTTCTTACGCTTCCTCATACATGAC